>JAFYOD010000024.1 GCA_017556515.1 Lachnospiraceae bacterium | reverse complement strand
GCTCCATAGAGGAACCGATTGTGTGTCTTCATCTTAAATATGGATCCGCGTCGGCTTCTCATATTCAACGAATGAAAGATTTCCACCATCGACAATGTGAGGAACGCCATGGTGGTTCCGTCTTTACTGTTGACGAATTCCCATACACCGCTCTCGTAGTAATGTCCCAACAGATAGGACATCATGACTAATCCGGTAACGATTGCGCCTTGCAGGAAGATATCGAAGGCCATTCCACCCTCGAAAATCCCTTCGTTGGAATCTCTTGGTGAACGTTTCATGATGTCGGCTTCGCTCTTTTCCATTCCGAGGGCTAAGGCCGGGAAGCAGTCTGTGATCAGGTTGATCCACAGTAGATGAACCGGCTCCAAGATTATAAATCCCAGCATGGTTGCGAAAAAGATGGATAACACTTCCGCCAGATTGGACGCCAGCAGGAATTGGATCGCTTTGCGGATGTTGTCGTAGATCCGCCTTCCTTCTTCCACTGCAGATACGATGGTTGCAAAGTTATCATCAGCCAATACCATGTCTGCCACGTTCTTTGTCACATCTGTTCCTGTGATACCCATTCCGATGCCGATATCTGCACTCTTAATGGATGGTGCATCATTTACTCCGTCTCCCGTCATGGCTGTGACCATTCCCAAACGCTTCCAGCCATTGACGATCCGCACTTTATGTTCCGGCTGCACACGGGCATACACAGAAAATTGCTCGATCTTTTCTTTTAACTCTTTCTCGCTCATTTCATTGAGCATAGAACCTGTAATCGCCTGACTTTCGTCTTGGATGATTCCCAGTTCTTTGGCAATGGCAACCGCCGTGTCTTTGTGATCTCCTGTGATCATGATCGGTCGAATGCCTGCATCGCGACAGGTTGCGATCGCAACTTTTACCTCCGGGCGAACGGGATCGATCATTCCTGACAAACCAATGTATGTGAGCTCTTGCTCCAGATACTCCGGACTGAAATCAGATGGTTTTTCTTCCCAGACGCGTTCCGCTGCACACAGCACGCGAAGGGCTCGATCTGCCATGGCCTTATTATTCTTTAAAATCATTTCACGGATCGATTCCGTCATCGGAACCATCTGGCCATTCACATATGCTTTCGTGCATCGTTTGAGCACTTCATCCGGAGCACCTTTTGTATACTGAATCCACGTTCCGGAATTATCATGTACCGTGGTCATCATTTTCCGCATGGAATCAAACGGTGCTTCTCCGATCCGAGCATATGTTTGCTTCAGCTGATCTTTCGGATATCCATATTTCTTTGCATCATTGACCAATGCACATTCGGTTGGTTCACCAACTGCTTCCCCGGATTCAGAGTCCAGTTCTGCATCTGAACAAAGTGCCATGGCGAGCACCAATTTTTCCACAGCATCGGATGCATGTTCCACAACCGTCATTTTGTTTTGTGTCAAGGTTCCAGTCTTATCGGAACAGATGACTTGCGTGCATCCCAACGTCTCCACCGCCGTCAATTTTCGAATGATCGCATGTTTCCGTGACATATTCGTCACTCCGATGGACAATACGATGGTTACAACTGCAACAAGACCTTCCGGGATTGCAGCAACTGCCAGCGATACGGCCACCATAAAGCTTTCAAGAACTGTTGCTCCTGTAATTCCATCCGGTGTACCAAATGCCCTTGTGATTCCAACCGCAAAGATGACCATACTGATCCCAACCACTAAAATGGTCAGCATACGGCTTAACTGATTCATTTTGATCTGCAGTGGTGTTTCCTCATCTGTTGTTCTCGCCAATGCATCTGCAATCTTACCCATTTCCGTATTCATGCCGGTTCCGGTCACAACTGCACGGCCGCGACCATATACAACCGTGGAACCCATGTACATCATATTTTTCCGGTCTCCCAGCGGAATGTCTTTTTCTCCCGCAAGCAGCAAAGAATCTACAATTTTATTTACCGGAACCGATTCTCCGGTCAACGCTGCTTCCTCTATCTTCAAACTAGCCGATTCGATGATACGTCCGTCAGCCGGTACCGAATCTCCCGCTTCCAGAACAACCACATCGCCTGGAACCAGTTCTTCACTTTTTAATACATGAATTTTTCCATCCCGGTACACTTTGCTGGTGGCCGCCGATATTTCCTGCAAAGCCTTGATTGCGGCTTCGGCCTTATTTTCCTGAATCACTCCAAGCGCCGCATTGATCAATACCACAGCCAGGATAATGATCACATCTGTAAAGGATTCTCCTTCATACCATGCAGTCACTCCGGAAATGGCTGCTGCCACGATCAAGATCATGATCATCGGATCTGCAAGTTCTTCCATGAATCGTTTTGTCAGAGAAACCTTCTTTCCTTCCGCCAGCTTATTTCTTCCCACTTTTGCAAGGCGTTCTGCAGCCTCTGTGCCTGATAACCCATGTTCTTCTGTTTCATATGCCTGTAGCACATTTTCAATGCTCGCCAAATATTCCTGTTTCACGCCCGTCTCCTCTTCCTAACGATAATCAGCCCAGTACATGATATTCATTCTTACAATGAAACTGACCTCATTCTTAAGTTTTTCCGAGAATTCGGAAACCATACAAAAACAGGCTGCGAATCAATGAATATCATTGACTCACAACCTGCTGTATCATCTTATTTTATTTATGCGTGAAGCACGATTTCTCCGCTCTCCAGTGTCTTCTGAATATCGATGACTCTCTGGTTTGCGCTGCCCTTCCAGTGAAGTGTTACATCTTTTAATTCTTCCTCAAATCTGCCGTCCACCAGTACATCTGCCAGTTTGAGATACGGAAGGTCTTTCACTTCCTCCCAGGTGTATCCGCTGTATACCCAGATGGTCTTGTGTGGGAAACGCTCACGAACTTCGAAGATCAGCTGACCGATCTCTTCGCGGTTCTGCATATGAAGCGGATCTCCTCCACTGAAGGTAATTCCGGAAATATAATCCGGCTCCAGAGCCTCAAACAGCTCCTTTTTTGCCGCCTCATCAAACGGGATTCCTCCACAGATGTCCCATGTGATCGGATTTTGACAGTTTTTGCATCCATGGCTGCAGCCTGCCACCCAGAGTACCGTACGGAGACCGTCGCCATTCAGCATATCGTCTTTGGTTATGTTATGATATCTCATATCATTCTCCTGAATTACATACTTTTACGTTCCGCAATCTCCGCCATCTTCGCATCATTCAGACGAGTGTCGCCCTTTACACGGGAGTAGCTGAGATAACCGTTCATACGGTCGATCTTTGTCAGGTTCTTGCTTCCGCATTTCGGACAAACGTCCATGTTCAGCTCCTCGTGGCCACAGTCGTCACAGTAAGACAGGGACAGGTTTACACCCTCATAGAATCCCATCTTCATGGCTCTGCGAACCAGAGATTTGATCGCTTCTCGATTGTAG
>JAFYOD010000191.1 GCA_017556515.1 Lachnospiraceae bacterium | reverse complement strand
CAAGATATTTCAGTGTATTGCCGGAGTCAACAATATCTTCGATAATAAGGAAATCACATTCGGAAAAATCCGGTCTGTCAAAATCGACAAGCATCTGAACGTTACCTGAGGATTCTGTACCATTTCCGTAAGAGTATGTTCTGACAAATTCCATTTCACAAACGCAGTTAAGTTGTTTCGCTAAATCGGAAGTGAAAAGGATTGAACCTTTCAGAACAGAAACGAGAACCAGATTTTTGTCTGCATAATCACGGCTGATCTCCTGACCGAGACGGCAAACAATACTGTTGATTTCTTCTTCCGGAACAAGTATGTACTTAATCATTGATTCAAGCATGAAAAACTCCTCCTATGTAAACACGCATTATTAACTCCATTTTAGCAGAAGGTGGAAGTGAAAACAAGTCAGTTGATACAATTCGTTACTTTTGATGGAACCAGTGTTGATTTTGTGCTAAAATCATGGTATTTGATTATTTAATAATCTTCTTTCGGAAATGAGGAGGATTTTCATATGGCACAGATAAGTGTAAATGATCTTACATTTTATTATGATGGAAGTTTTGATAATGTATTCGAGAACGTGTCCTTTTCCATTGATACAAACTGGAAGATTGGATTTATAGGGCGAAATGGAAAGGGTAAAACCACGTTTTTAAATTTGTTAATGGGAAAATTTGATTATAAAGGATCAATCAGCACAAGCGCAGTGTTTGATTATTTTCCGTATCAGCTTACTGCGGAACAGATGCGGGCTTCAGCAGCAGAATTCATGGAAGATCTAAAAGCAGGATGTGAGAGCTGGCGTGTGATCTGTGAACTGGCAGGACTGGGGGAGGATGCGGAGATTCTTTACCGACCTTTTAAATCATTGAGTCCGGGAGAGCGTACCAAGGTTTTGCTGGCAATCCTGTTTTCAGGAGAGAATGATTTTCTGCTGATCGATGAACCGACGAATCATCTGGATCCGGAGGCCAGAGAATGTGTAAAGAAATATCTTGCATCGAAGAAAGGATTCATCTTGGTTTCCCATGACAGAGATTTGTTGGATGCTTGTATTGATCATTGTCTGGTGCTAAATCGGAAGAGCATTGAAGTGCAAAGTGGTAATTTCACCAGCTGGTGGGAGAATAAGCAGAAAAAAGACCAGTTTGCGATCGCAGAAAATGAAAAACATTTGAAAGAGATCCGCAAATTAAAACAAGCTTCCAGACGTGTATCTGAGTGGGCAGATCAGAGCGAGCGTTCGAAAATTGGATTTGATCCGATAAAAGAACACGACAGAAACGTGAGTACACGATCTTATATCGGTGCAAAAACGAAAAAAATGCAGAGCCGTGTAAAACAGATGGAAAGCAGAATTGACCGGGAGATTGAAGAAAGAGAAGGGCTTTTACAGGATCTGGAGGAACCGGTGGATTTAAAACTGGTACAGCTTGCTCATCATAAGAATACACTGGTACATGTTAGAAACTACGGTGTACAATATTTGGATTCGGACGCACCTGTTTTTGAGAATCTGACATTTGTGATCAACCGAGGAGATCGAATCGCATTATCCGGAAAAAATGGCTGTGGAAAATCAACGCTGGTAAAAAGAATCTTACAGATAAATGGTTTTTTGCAAGAAGGGTTTTCGATTTCAGAACAGGGTGTGTGTGAACTGGCATCAGGTCTTGTGATTTCTTATGTAGGGCAGGAGTCTTCCGGATTAAAAGGTGATATTACAAGGTTTTGTCTGGAACGCGGTCTGGATCGCAGTTTGTTCTGCACGATCTTACGACAGCTGGATTTTGAACGGGCTCAGTTTTTTAAGAATATTGAGGACTATTCTGAAGGTCAGAAAAAAAAGGTGTTGCTTGCAGCAAGTTTGCTGACACCGGCTCATCTTTATATTTGGGATGAACCGTTGAACTACATCGATGTGTTTTCCAGAATGCAGATTGAGAGGCTGCTGCTGGAGTACCGGCCGACCATGCTGTTTGTGGAACACGATGTCAGGTTCCGCGAGAAGATCGCGACAAGGACGATCGAATTTAAATGATAAGGAGCAAATCGTGCGATGGATTTATTGAAAGATAAGATTAAGCCGATTTATTTGAAATATTTGGTGGCGGCTTCCGGAAGTGCACTGGTGGGGTGTATTTTTGGAATGATCGATGCGATGATGGTTGGAAAATATCATGGACCGGTCGGTAATGCAGCACTGGCGGTATTTAATCCGGTTTGGAGCATCATTTACAGTCTTGGCTTTCTTGCCGGGATCGGTGGCTCTGTGTTATTTGCAATGAGTCGAGGAAAAGGTGATGAGAAAGCTGCACAACAATATTTTACACTGTCCGTCATATATGGAGTAATCCTTTCGGCGTTGGCAATGCTTGCGATCGGTATATTTTACGAACCGATGCTTCGCTTCTTTGGAGCCGATGATGAATTGTTTGTATTGGCAAGACGATATTTGGTACCTATTTTTTTCGTCATTCCCTGCTGTATCTTTAACTGTATTTTATCTGCGTATCTTCGTAATGACGGAAATCCATCCTTGGCTACAAATGCAGTCATCATTGGAGGTATTTTTAATGCGATCGCGGATTATGTGTGCGTGTTTGTACTGGATATGGGAATCCTGGGAGCCGGACTTGCAACCATGATCGGTCAGTATATTGCAGTCGGATTGATGCTGCTCCATTTTGTGAGTAAAAAAAATACATTACGTTTTGTAAAGATTGATATGGCTGTCCAGAAGATTAAGGATATTACAGTGACCGGTTTTTCAACAGCGATCAGCGATCTTGCTCTGGGTATTATTGGAATTTTATTCAACCGTCAGATCATGAAATATCTTGGTTCAGATGCATTGGCGGTATATGGTGTGATCACCCAGGTAACTGTGTTTGCCCAGTGTCTCGCTTACGGAATCGGTCAGGCAGGGCAGCCGATCATTTCACAGAACTATGGAGCCGGTCAGTATGGAAGGATCAGAGAATGCCTGAAGTATTGTTTATATACTTCGATTGGAATGGGACTTCTTTGGACAATCGCAATGTTGGCAGTTCCGAACGTGATCCTGAATTTCTTTATGAATCCGACTCCTTCTGTTATGGAAATCGCGCCGGGCATTTTACGTACATACGGAATCTCCTATATCTTGCTCCCATTTAATATTTTTGCAACGTATTATTTCCAGGCAATGATGAAACCGAATCTTTCAACAATTGCCTCATTTGCAAGAGGAGCCGTTGTCAGTGGCATGATGATCATTCTGATTCCTCTGCTGTTTGGCGCAGATCGTCTTTGGTTTTCGATGTTGATCACGGAAATTTTAGTTGCATTATTTAGCATCTACTATATAATACAAATATTGAATAAAAATGCGGAGACAAGTAGATGAGAAAAATACAAATGAGAAAGTGGGCAATTGCAGGTGCAGCAGCGCTTTTGGTATTAGGCTCCACCACAATTGCTTACGCAAAGGAAAATAAAGAAGATTACCGTGCAGTATTTGATGCACAGTATTATTATGATCAGAATCCGGATTTACAGGAATCCATTGGAATGAATCCGAAAGCATTGTTTGAACACTTTGCAGTATCAGGTGCGAAGGAAGGACGTTCCGGAAATGCAGAATTCAACTTAAAGGCTTATATTTATAATAATCCGGATCTGTTTTTGACATTTAAAAAGAACTTATCGGATTACTGCAAGCATTATGCAACTCTGGGAAAAGCAGAAGGACGTATTGCACTTCGCCAGGAAGAACAGGGAAATGTCATTGGATCTTGGACTACATATTATGACGAAACCGTTCCGAGAGCAACGAATGTAAGACTGGCGGCTCAGAGAATCAACGGAAAAGTATTACAGCCAGGTGAACTGATGTCTTTCAGCGATTCGATTATGTCCCGTACGAAGGCCAACGGCTATGTTTCTGCACCGCTGATCAAAGGCTATGGGATTGGAGGCGGTATCTGTCAGGTATCTTCCACTCTTTATGCTGCGATGTGTCAGGCGTTGATGCCTGCGGTGGAGAGACATCCACATTCTAAGCCGATTTCCTATCTTCCGGTAGGACTGGATGCAACGATTTCCGAAGGCTATCTGGATCTGAAATTTATTAATCCATACGATAAACCGATCCAGCTTCTGACCAGTACGGTCGATGGCGCTTTAACAGTAACGATCCAATTTTATGATGGAAGCGAATCGGTAGTTAGCTGTGAAACACAGGGTACCTGGATCGAGGAGAAGGGTCGTTGGTGGTACGATAAAGGAAACGGTACTTATCTGCAGGATGGCTGGTATTGGATCGATGGTGATCGTAATGGAATTGCTGAGTGCTATTACTTCGATGTTGATGGCTGGATGGCAGCCGATGGCGTGACTGCCGACGGCTATCGAGTAGATAAAAACGGTGCTTGGATCGAGAACGGACAGGTTCAGTCCAAGCCGGTTTAATGTGAGGAAAAGATTGAAAAAATGTAGATTGATGGCAGGAATGCTGGCAATAGCAGGAGCTTTGCTTCTTCAGATACAGACATTTGCCTACTGGATTGAAGATGAAACTGGATGGAAATTTATGCGATCAGACGGCAGTTACATCGAGGAAAGCTTCGAATGGATCGACGGGAATTTTGACGGGTTTGCGGAGATGTATTATTTTGATGCAGATGGATACTGTCTGCAGAACAAGATGAAAAATGGCCGTACCTTTAATGCAGACGGCGCCTGGGTATACCGTGGAAAGATTCAGTCATGGGATCTTAGAAATCTGACCGGATGGTATTGTCTGAATGGTGAAGAGATGTATCTGGAAAATGAGGGCAACATATGGCGTGAGCGAATCACTCCGGATAATATTTATGTGGACACCAATGGTTGGAAGGTGTTGAACAGCGGGATCGATGAAGCTATGATGGCAGAAAAGAGTAAGGACTGTCGTTATATTGTGATCAATAAGTCTTCTCATTACCTGGAGCGCTGGGAGAACGGTGAAAAAACGCATAGTTTTATTATTTCTTCCGGATATGCAAAAGGAGACAAAGCAGAGTCTGGTGATATGAAGACTCCGGAAGGCGAATTTTATGTTTGTTATAAGGTGCCGTGGAGCAGCTATCATTTGGGTCTTGCTTTGAATTATCCGACGATTGAGGATGCGGAGCGTGGACTGGCAGCCGGTTTGATCACGGAAAAAGAGCACGACTCGATTGTTCGAGCCAACGAACGTGGTTTGACACCGAACTTTAACACGAGATTGGGCGGCTATATCGAGATTCATGGAAACCGCCAGATCGTCAATGCAAGTCAGGGATGTATCGGTATGCGAAATGAAGATGTAGAGATCTTGTATGCGGTAACCAGTGTGGGCGATAAAGTCCTGATCTTGCCATAATTATTTCATCTTATATTTTGGGAGGAACAATGGGAAAGTTTGAATTTACACCAATGATGACGCGATATCTGTTTAAGTTCGCGTTTCGTATTTCAGTATTTTGTTTTGTATTAGGAATTCATCTGTTTACAGATATTGACTTATGGGAAATGGCAAATCAGCCGGTTGTGTATGGAATCACGCTGATGCATGTGCTCTGGGTAACTTTTATGTTTATCATGCTGAGCCATATTTTCCCCGGAACATTTCGCACCATGGCTCTGAAAAAGGCTGATAAAGAAACATACCAGGAAAAATCAGGCTATTCTGAACTGGAAATGTATCGTTTTGTACAGGATCAGAACCGCAAAGCCTGGAGTGT
>JAFYOD010000190.1 GCA_017556515.1 Lachnospiraceae bacterium | reverse complement strand
GGAAGATATCGCTTCCAAGTCCTGCAACACTCCGTTTATCGGTACAGAGCTTTACGGCCGTGTGAAATACACAATCTGCGCCGGTGAAGTTGTATACCAGGATAAATAATTAAATTAGACAAAGTCGGGGCGATCTGAGAGGATCGTCCCGTTTTTCAGATGAATGGAGATGGAGACACATGAAAAAATATGAAGTTTTACTGTTCGACGTGGACGGTACACTCCTCGATTTCAATAAAGCAGAAGAAGAGGGTATTGAAGGCCTGTTAAACCATTACGGTGCACCGGTTTCCGACGAGAACAAGCACAAATATCATTTGGTTAACAAAAAATACTGGGAAGCATTGGAGAGAGGCGAGATTACAAGAGATCAGGTTCTGACTCTTCGCTTTGAAGAATTTTTCGCCGGTTTTGGTATCCAGGTTGATGGAGCAGAAGCGGATGATCTGTACCGTCAGTATTTAAATGCCAGCGCAGTTCTGATCGATGGCGCGATTGAACTTCTTGATTCTGTAAAGGGAAAATATCCGCTCTACGTTGTGACAAATGGTGTTGCGGAAACACAGTATACACGCCTTGCAAAATCCGGTCTCGACAAATACTTTGACGGTATCTTTATTTCTGAAGAAGCAGGTGCCCAGAAGCCGCAGCCGGCATTCTTTGAGTATTGTTTTGAAAAAATGGGCCGCAGAGACGTGGAAAATATGCTGATCATCGGAGATTCCCTGACCTCCGATATGCGCGGTGGAAACAACATGGGAATTGATACCATGTGGTTCAATCCGGGCAAAGAAGAAAATCATACAGAGGTACATTTGGATTATATTGTTGAAAGTCTTGCAGAGATTAAAACGATGTTATAAAGGGGAATCCGATTGACAATAGTCTGAAAATATGCTATGGTTTAGTTGATTCCGATGCACTATTGAACTCATACGCAACATCTTGAAGTCATTGTCCGATTCGATGAATTAAGAAGGTTGCCTATGAGTTTTTTTCTTGAATAAATTATATAGGTACACAAAACCCAGGGGGATTTATTGAGAAGCAACAGTCCGGAAACAACAAATTATTTTTTATGGAGGTACCAATATGAACAACGGTACAGTTAAGTGGTTCAACGCAGAGAAAGGTTATGGATTCATCTCCAACGATAACGGCGGCGACGACGTTTTCGTACACTTCTCCGCAATCGTAGGCGAAGGTTACAAGACTCTTGAAGAAGGCCAGAAGGTTTCCTTCGAGACAGAGCAGGATCCGAAAAACAGCAAGAAACTTCGCGCTGTAAACGTAACAAAACTCTAATCCTTGGTACTGAAACCAAAAGACCGTGTCGATGTTCGATGCGGTCTTTTTCTTTGTAAGTTATTATTTACAGAAAATTTTTAACCAACATGTCGAATTGTTCCAAATTCGCGAAATATTCAGAAGCTCTTGACAAGGAGTTCGTTTCAAGATAGAATTAAATTAATAATGACCATATGGAGGAGTGAGAGAATGTTTACACAGAAGTTGAACGTGAATGATACTAACAGATGCAAACGTAATTCTTTCATTTCTTTTTTTGTTCATTTTGTTATGAATATTAAGGCGTTACTGAATGGTATTTTTTGTGATTTTTTAAATCCCGGTTTTTGTGGTGTTTCTTTGTGATTCCACGGACTGGGATTTTTTGTTTTTATAGGTGTGCGATAGGGAGCACGCTCTGAGAACGGGGGAAACATAAAAATACCGGAAAACATGTGAAAGGTGATATGGGAGGTTTTTAACATGGCAAAACGTACAGACATTAAAAAGATTTTAATCATCGGTTCCGGCCCGATTGTTATCGGTCAGGCAGCTGAGTTCGACTATGCAGGTACACAGGCATGTCTTGCATTAAAAGAAGAGGGCTACGAGGTTGTACTCTGCAACTCCAACCCGGCAACAATTATGACAGATACAGTTATTGCTGATAAAGTATACATGGAGCCGCTTACACTGGAATACATCGCGAAGATCATTCGTTATGAGCGTCCGGATGCGATCGTTCCGGGTATCGGTGGTCAGACAGGCTTAAACCTTGCGATGCAGTTAGAGAAGAAGGGTATCCTTCGTGAGTGCCGCGTAAAACTTCTCGGTACATCCAGCGCATCCATCGAGCGTGCAGAGGACAGAGAGCTGTTCAAAGAGCTCTGCCAGTCCATTGGCGAGCCGGTTATCCCGTCTGAGATTACATACTCTATCGACGAAGCAAAAGAAGCTGCAAAACGTATCGGTTACCCGGTAGTTCTCCGTCCGGCATTCACACTTGGCGGTACAGGCGGCGGCTTTGCTTACAGCGAGGAAGAGTTAGTAGAGCTTGGTCTTAACGCATTCAAACTTTCTCCGGTACATCAGGTTCTCATTGAGAAATCCGTAAAAGGTTACAAAGAGATCGAGTTCGAAGTTATGCGTGACTCCAACGACCATGCGATCACAATCTGTGGTATGGAGAATATTGACCCGGTTGGCGTACATACAGGTGACTCCATCGTTGTGGCTCCGATCATGACATTATCCAAAGAGGATGAAAAACGTCTTAACGATTCTGCGATCAAACTTATTCGTGAGTTAAAGATCGAAGGCGGCTGTAACGTACAGTTCGCATTAAATCCGGAAACATCCGAATACTACCTGATCGAGGTTAACCCGCGAGTTTCCAGATCTTCTGCTCTTGCATCCAAGGCATCCGGTTATCCGATCGCACGTGTAACTGCGAAGATCGCTGTTGGCATGAGCCTTGAAGAAATCGCGATCGCAAACACAACAGCTGCATACGAGCCGAGCCTCGATTATACAATCGCAAAATTACCGAGATTCCCGTTCGATAAATTTGCTACAGCAGCAAATACACTTGGCACACAGATGAAGGCAACCGGTGAGATCATGGGTATCGGTTCCACATTAGAAGAGTGTCTCTTAAAGGGTGTTCGTTCCCTTGAAATCGGTGTATGCCACTTCCATATGCCGAAATTTGATCAGAAATCCACAGAGGAGATCATCCAGTACCTTCACACATTCCAGGATGACAATATCTTTGGTGTGGCAGAGCTTCTTCGCAGAGGCATTACTGTTGAAAAACTCCATGACATTACAAAGATCACTTCCTTCTTCCTCGAGGCAATCGAGCGCATCGTGAAGATGGAAAAAGTTGTAAAAGAAAATCCGGGTAACATCGCCGTGCTGAAAGATGCAAAAGTGATGGGATTTGGTGACAAATTCATTTCTCAGCTTTGGGGATGGAAAGAGGTTGATGTATACAACCTTCGTAAGAATGAGAACATGTTCCCGGCATTCCGCATGGTTGACACATGCCATACAGGTGCATACATCCCGTATTTCTACTCTTCTTACACAGGCGAGAATACATCCATCTTAACAGATAAAAAGAAGATTATCGTTCTTGGCGCAGGCCCGATCCGTATCGGTCAGGGTGTAGAGTTCGACTACTCCACTGTACATGCGGTAATGACAATTAAGAATGCCGGCTACGAGGCGATCATCATCAACAACAACCCGGAAACAGTTTCCACAGACTATACAACAGCTGACAAACTGTACTTCGAGCCGTTAACAACAGAAGATGTTATGAACATCATCGAATTCGAGAAACCGGACGGCGTTATCGCTTCCCTTGGTGGACAGACAGCCATCAACCTGGCTCAGCCGCTTGCAGACCGTGGCGTTAAGATCATCGGTACAGACTGCGAAGCGATCGACAAAGCTGAGGATAGAAATGCATTCGAGAACCTTCTTAATGAGTTAGATATTCCGCGTGCAAAAGGCCGTGCAGTAACAAAGATCGAAGATGGTATCGAGGCAGCTGCAGAGATCGGTTATCCGGTACTTGTTCGTCCGTCCTTCGTACTTGGCGGCCGTGCAATGCAGATCGTTGCAAACGAAGAGCAGCTTCGTAACTACTTAAGAACAGCTGTAGAGATCGATGAGGATAAGCCGGTACTTGTAGATAAGTATATTGAGGGACGTGAAGTTGAGATCGATGCGATCTGCGACGGTATCGACGTATTCGTTCCGGGTATCATGGAGCTCGTAGAGCGTACAGGTGTCCACTCCGGTGACTCCGTATCCGTTTACCCGCCGTTCTCCATCTCTGACAAAGTAAAAGGCATCATCCTTCAGTACGCAAAGAAACTTGGTCTTGGCATTGGCATCATTGGCTTGTTCAACATCCAGTTCATCGTAGATAAAGATGATAACGTATTTATCATCGAGGTTAACCCGCGTTCTTCCCGTACAGTACCGTTCCTTTCCAAGGCAACAGGCTACTCCCTGGCAGATATCGCAACAGAGGTTATTCTTGGTAAGACTCTTAAAGAGCAGGGTATCTTCGGAATTTATCCGGATGAGAAAGAGCGTTGGTATGTAAAGGCTCCGGTATTCTCCTTCAACAAGATCCGTGGTCTTGATGCTTACCTGTCTCCGGAGATGAAGTCCACAGGTGAGGCGATCGGTTACGACCGTACATTAAACCGTGCCCTTTATAAAGCACTCCAGGCAGCCGGCATGCGTCTCCAGAACTACGGTACAGTTCTTGCGACAATCGCAGACAAGGATAAAGAAGAGGCGCTTCCGCTGATCCGCCGTTTCTACCAGCTCGGTTTCAATATCGAGGCAACATCCGGTACAGCACAGTTCCTGAAAGCAAACGGTATCCGTACACACGTAGTAGGCAAGATCAGCTACGGCAGCGATGAAATCCCGAACGCACTTCGTCAGGGTTACATCTCCTACGTGATCAATACAAAAGATCCGGCAGCAGCAGATCAGGATGGTTCTCAGATCAGAAAGATCGCAACAGAGTACAACGTAGCTCTGTTCACAGCACTGGATACAGTAAAAGTTCTTCTTGATGTACTTGAGGAGACAACACTTACAATCTCCACAATCGATGCATAATTGAAACGTATAACAAAATATATTGTGGCATAAGAAGGCCGGAACTGTGAAAACAGTTCCGGCCTGATTGTATTTTGGCTCCTACTCGTCGAAAAATTGCGGATTATAGATTTTTCCGGTACAAACGCCATAATCTGTAATAAAAATAACTTCCGCACGTTCATCAACTCTCAGCAGTTCTACGATCGGAGTGAGCATTTTCTCTAATTCATCAAGATGTGACGGGTCTTCAGCGACAATCACAAGTTTTGGTATTGTTTTTAAGTTATGTACATTCTTTTCAAGGAAGTTCTCATTCTGAACTAAATAAAAATAACGGCGGATTTTGTCCTTTATGTAGTTCTCATATTGTTCTCGATTGGTATCATGGATATCCGGTCTTCGGAATATTTCAAGGAAATAAGGCTGTCCGTTTTCTTTGATAACCGTTAAAGCGTTACGTGTAATACCTGACATTGTTTTTACTCCTTTTAGGTAATGTGTGGACATGAAATCCAAATATTTAACATCGTTGGTTTCGTTTAAGAATCGAAGTGCGATGTTATTGGCAACAATCACACGCATGATTTCTGCAGGGGTGTCTAAAAGCCCCGTTTTCATTCGTTCGTTCTTTGATTGATACCGATTGCCGCTGTGAATACGGACTCCCTGACGATGTGCCAGTTTTTCTCCCAATCGCGTGATCCGGTATGCAATCAGATAGGGTAGACCGTTGTTATATGAGATAATCACCTTCTCAATTAACTCGGAGGTAAATAAGTTGTTTAAACGACGCTGCATAATGCCTGACTCAACAAGAGGATCCCAATAAATTGGTATCAGTCCGCATAGTTTCAGATAATCCGTCAGTTGTTTTTTTGTGAGCAAGCCGGAAGCTGCAATACGTGCCACAATCTCTTTATCAATGGAATCAAGATGATCATTTTTTTCTATGAGAGTTACTTGTTCAGAAGCACTAAGAGAACTTCTTCCGCTTAACGCATTTAATAAAGAAGGAGAAGGAGTGTGTATGGTTATAGAGGCGTTTTCAATTCCCCAGTACCATTCACTTTCGTCGTTTTCTGTCTGCATTAAGCTGCATTTGTTATAGTATTTACCGTCGTACCATTTTTCTACCGGCATATGTGTTCCTCCTTTTTTGGTTGGTAATCGTTATAGCCCCATTGTAAACAAAAATTTCTCGTAGAATTCAAAAAAAGGGGAAATCTAACGGAGGAAAATATTAATTCCCTTTTTTTTGAATTTTCCGTCTTCTCATCCTTCATAATAGAGGGTACAACGAATCAATGAGAAACCCTATCAGGAAAGGAGAATGAAAATGATCTATTTTACATCAGATCTACATTTTGGACATGAGAATTTGATCAAGAAGGGAGCGAGATCACAGTTTGAGCACGTGGAAACGATGGATTCCATCTTGATCGAAAACTGGAACAAAAAGGTCAGTGATATGGACGATGTATATATCGTCGGAGATTTCTGCTTTAGAAGTCGCTATCCTGCAGAGGTATATTTGGAAAAGTTAAAAGGGAAAAAACATTTACTGATCGGCAATCATGATTATCAATGGCTGAAGAAAATGAAATATCCGGAACGTTATTTTAAAACAATAAAGGATATTGCATATTGGTCAGATCCAAGGTATCAGTTTACACTTTGTCATTATCCATGGATGGAATGGCCGGGCAGCAAAGGAGAGCATTCAAAACCGGGGTATATGATCCACGGTCATATTCATGACAATAAAGATCATATGGCATACAAGCTCGTAAAAGCCAATAACATTCAAAGGTTGTTGAATTGCAGTGTAGATATCAATGATTTTCAACCGGTGACATTGGGGGAGCTGATCGTGAACAATAATCGCTGGTATGAAAGATACTTTTAAAATCAAAATATTTATCAAAAAGTATTTTCAAATTGCACTTTTTATGGTACAATAGATTCGTTGGGCCATTGTATTGGTAACGCTATAAAGAGGAAGTATTATGCTGAAATACGAGATCATCGACAATCAAAAAGAAGAGTGGGTTGTATTCATCCATGGAATCGGCGGCAGCACAAAAACATGGGGAAAACAGGTAGAAGCCTTCTCAGAACAGTACAATCTGTTGCTGTTAGATCTGCCGGGCCACGGTTTAAATGCGGACAATGTCATTTACAAAGTGGATCCGAAAAAATTACATAAAGGGATCAAGGAAACATTGGATCACCTTCAGATCAGTCAGGCACATTTTGTCGGATTATCGATGGGAACCATCGTGATCGTGAACTTTGCAGTTGCTTATCCGGACTATGTGAAGACGATCATTCTCGGCGGTGCCTCTTTAAAAGTGGGAGGAATTTATCGGGCAGCTGTTATCATGGCCAACAAGATGAAGCGATTTGTTCCATATAAGTTCTTGTACAAGTTCTTTGCG
>JAFYOD010000189.1 GCA_017556515.1 Lachnospiraceae bacterium | reverse complement strand
TTCTCAGAGATTGCAGCAAACAGAATCAGTAAGGAGAAGAAATTTATCAATGCAGTAAGAGTGATTGCACTGATGGTAGCTGCATTTGGTATATTATGTAATATAGCAGGACTGGAGCTGGGAAATCTGTGGGCATTCTCGGATCTTGGCAATATTCTTATCGTATATTTTAATATTCCAATTGTTTTTGTAGGGACTAAATATGTGTTCCGTGCAACCAGACATTATAAAAAGAATGATGGAACTCCGTTTACTTCTGAGGTAATTGGCAGAGATGACTGTCAGTTCTGGGATGAGCGGGCAAAACTGATAAAATAACGTAAATACAAAATCCCCGGGAGCAGTGCTCCTGGGGATTGTTGTATGTATGATAATTATACAGTGTGATTCTTAGCAATGTATACCGGGAAGGTATCGGTTCCTTTCATCTCTTTACCTGCTGTAACAACTACATTTTTATCTGTAATCATGTACTCGATTTCAGCACCAGCTTCAATCACGGTATCCTGCATTAAAATACAGTTCTTAACTTTTGCACCTTTTGCAACTTTAACACCTCTAAAGAGGATACTGTTCTCAACTTCGCCTTCGATGATACATCCGTCAGCAGCCATGGTATTCTTAACCTTAGCGCCAGCAACGTATCTGGTCGGGTTGTCATCACGAATTTTGGTGTAGATCGGAGCTGCTCCGAACAGACCATTCAGGTTGTGATCGTCAAGAAGTTTCATGTTCTCATCAAAGTAAGATTTGATGTTGCTGATGTATGCTACATAGCCATCATACTTGTAAGCCTGAACATTCAGTTTTGCAAGCTGTGGAAGAAGAATATCTCTCTCAAAGTATTCCTGTCCAAGTACAGATGCCTCGGTAATCAGTTTGATCAGGAGTTCGCGCTCCAGAACATAAATGTTCAGGGAGAAATCCTGAATACCATCTTCTTTTGGATTTACATAAATCTTGTTGATACGGCCATTGTCCAGACCGAAGGTATAGTAGTAACCTTTGGTAGTGGTTGCGTTTTTGAATCCTTCCGGCAGAGGCATTTCTTTGTATGCGATCGTAACATCTGCGCCGCTCTCTTTATGAGCATTGATCATGGCATTGAAATCAAAGTTTGCAGCCAGGTTTGCATCAGTCATTACTACGTATTTTTCTTTCTGCTCTTTCAGGAAAGTCAGAATGTTAGCAAGAGCACCAACACGTCCAACGTATGGTTTAGAGCCTTTCTCAGCGAATGGAGGAAGGACATTCAGACCACCGGATTTGCGAACAAGATCCCATGCACGTCCAGAACCAAGGTGATCTGTCAGAGACAGATAGTTGTTGTTTACCATAACGGATACATGGTCGATGCCGCAGTTAACCATGCTGGATAACATAAAGTCGATCATACGATAACGGCTTGCAAATGGAATAGAAGCCATCAGGCGGACATTTACCAGATCCGGGATAAAAGCATCATAGCTATTTGGGAAAATAATACCCAGAGTACTTGTATTAGAATTTACCACTGTTCTTCACCGCCTTCTACATTATTTCTTACCATTGCATTTGG
>JAFYOD010000188.1 GCA_017556515.1 Lachnospiraceae bacterium | reverse complement strand
GTTGGTTCATCAACACCGTATCGAGATAAATCTGCCATCAGACCGCTTCCCATGTCATAAATAACCGGAACCTGACATTCTTTACCAAGTTCCACCATTTCCTTTAGAGTAACTTCCTGAGTAAAACCAACAATTCGATAGTTGCTGGTATGTACCTTTAAGAAGGCTCCGGTCTTTTCCGGATCAAATGCGTTGCGATAGTCGGATGGTTTTGTTTTATTCGTCGTTCCGACTTCTTTTAGGATCGCTCCACTCTGTTCCATAATATCCGGAATGCGGAAGGATCCTCCGATCTCTACCAGTTCGCCACGAGAAGTAACGACCTCTTTACCATATGCCATGGCAGAAAGACAAAGCATCGTAGCTGCCGCATTATTGTTCACGACCATTGCGGCTTCTGCACCAGTAATTTTAGAAATGATCTTTTCTACATGATCATGTCTGGAACCGCGTTCACCTTTTTTTACATCATATTCTAAGTTTGAATAAGAATCAGCAACCGCAAGAACACTTTCTACCGCCCCCTTACAAAGGTTGGCACGACCAAGATTGGTATGTAAGATCACTCCAGTTGCATTGATCAGAGTACGAAGATTCTTCTTTTTCTTTCCGGAAATAGAATCGCAGATTGCTTCAATGATCAGAGCTCGTTCCGGAATTTCAGAACATTCTCCGGCTAAGATTGCTTTTCTCAACTGATCGATCTGCTCTCTGGCAGCGTTTACAACGACTGCTCTCGGTGTTGATCCCATAAAAAAAATAAGCTGCTCATCCAGTAGCAACTCATCTATCTTAGGAAGTCCACGCAATAATTTCTGCCTGTTCTCCATATATTAAATTCCTCCTACTTCGATGAATAATTAAAACGGAGGAGGTGGGAATCGAACCCACCCGAAAGGCTCCTAACCCTTCACAACGGTTTTGAAGACCGCGCGGCACACCAGCAACCGATCTACCTCCACATTCATTCGTATGACTTTTTTATTTTAGCATGTTTGATGAATCATGTCAAACATAAATGACAGGCACGGTAAATTACAATCGTATCTTACCGTGCCTATTATGATCCTATGTTAGCCTACATATCCGGCTGCTTTCAGAATATCGTATGCTTTCGCTTTCTTATCTTCTGCCATAAGGACGATCGGGCCTGTACATCCCATTCCGCTCTCTGCATAAATACCGGCTTTCCAAAGTGTTTTTACTGCGTCATCCAGGTCCATAACTTCGATACCTGGGATCTGTGCGGTACAAACTTCCTTTGCAGGAGCCTTTACATCTTCCTCTGCAGAAACTTCTTTCTTTCCTGCATTTTTCAGTTCATCGATAATAGCCTCAAATCCGGCTGCTTTCGCTTTTGCAAACTCATCCTTTGCTACCTGTTTCCAGTTGTGCTTTACAAGACTGGTTGCAAATTCCATCGCACCTGCAATAACAGGAGCACCGGATGCACGAGAAACAATCATGATCAGACGCTCATAACCGTCGCCAATACCCGGACCATATCCAAAACCGAGAGACTCATAGCTGCCGCCTGTTGTGTATGCGGAGAAGATCTTCATCATCAGATTTCCTGTTAAAGAATCCATGACCATGATATCCGGTGTTCCGGCAAGAAGGTCATTTCCTCTCATCACAATTCCGCCTTCTGCACGAGCAGACTGAGCAAAATTGATATCGTATCCCTGCTCTTTTAACTTGAGCAGCGCTTTTTCTGTCTGTCTTGCACCATCGATATTGGCAATACCAATGGTCGGATTTTCGATACCGTCTGCTTTTGCAGCAATAATACCATAAATCGCATTTTTCACCATACCTGCGATACGGTCTGTATCAGAAGTACCTGTGGTTGTAGCAAGATACATCGGTTTTCCCATACCTGGTGTGATCACTTTACCAACTGTAGAAACACCGATTGGGAATGGATAATGCATGGTAACTGCAGCATCAATCTCACCGGAATCGAGAAGAGTTTCCATCTGTTTGTGAATATCTTCACCTTCAATGAGACGTGCTTCTAAGCCCTTGCCTGCAGCAAGTTCCATCGCACGTTTGATGTTGTCTTCACCATGCTCACTTCCTTCGGAAGCAAAGCCAATGACCGGCTTCTTACCGTACTGTCCTGTCTCCAGAGCCTCTGCCACTTCCAGGAAGGTTTCTGCAATAAGCGCTTTAATTCTGTTCTCTGACATAACGCACCTGTCCTTTCTGTTACAGATTATTCTCCAAGAAGGCCTTTTGCAAATTCGCGCATTGCCTGTCCGATCATAGCTTTTACTTTTGCCTCGTCAAATGCTGCCTCAGCCGGAGCTGCAGCTGCCTTTGCAGAACCGTCGTTTGCCTGTACCAGGAAAGATACACCGTCAAACAGGTTTGTCATACGGCCAAGGAATAAGGAGCCTTTACCGATGATCATCGCTGTCTTTGTCTCGCCTGCAAGAGCCTCATCACGGAACGGTCCGATATACGGAACTCCGGACGGAATATGACCCTGAGTCGGAGCCCAACCTGTCATACCATGATCTTTAACGAAGTTTGCAAGTTCTTTACGATCAAGCTGACCTTTTTTCACTGCAAGTGCACCGATCATCTTGAAGTTGGATTCCGGAACATCACCTGCACCTGCCGGCTTTGTGATATCCGGATTCTGCATCTCTGCAGAGTATTTATCAATATCTGTCATCAGC
>JAFYOD010000187.1 GCA_017556515.1 Lachnospiraceae bacterium | reverse complement strand
TGTTCCTGGAAATAAGAACGGGCTGTGGTAATTCCATCTCCACCGGTCTCCTCATTGTGGGAAGAAAGAATATAAAGGTTTACCGGAGGTGTAATTCCCTCCTTCAGCATTTCTTCCGCTGCAAACAAGATCGCGCAAAGAGAACCCTTGGTATCCGCAGCTCCGCGCCCCCACACCTTTCCATCTGCAATGGTTCCGGAGAACGGCTCATATTTCCACTCCTCCACAGCCGCCACCACATCATGGTGAGACATCAGAAGAATGTTGCGGCTGGTATCCTTACCCGGGATCTTATACATCCAGCAATCCGCTGCAAATGTCATACGCTCTGCCTTCTGATGCAAAAGTGGAAAATCTTCTTCCACCACTGCGCGCAGTTTTGCAAACTCCGTATCATCATAGCTATCCTTCACCGACACCGTTGCACAGCGTATCATGCGGGCAAAGGCTTCCCCATATTTTTTTAATTCCGCATCCGTAAACTCCGGATGCTTTCCCTCTAATTTTCTCATGTGATTCTCCATCCTAATTTTTCATTCTCTTACAGAACCATCACCAATGTACCGATGGTGATCAGTGCACAACCGATCAATGATTTTACAGTAAATGTCTCATGCAGAAAAATAAATGCAAGAGCCAGTGTTAAAACAGTACTCATCTTATCGATCGGAACTACTTTAGATGCTTCTCCGATCTGCAATGCACGATAATAGCACAGCCAGGATGCTCCGGTTGCCAAACCGGATAAGATCAGGAACAGCCAGCTTTTCTTACTGATATCTCCAATCCCTCCCTGTGCGTTGGTGATAAACACCATTCCCCAGGACATAAATACCACAACCACTGTACGGATTGCGGTTGCCAGATTTGAATTCACTCCATCAATTCCGATTTTCGCCAAAATGGAAGTCAATGATGCAAATACTGCAGAACCAATTGCAAATGCCATCCACATAATTTGTCCCCCTTTTCTTTCGAAACAACTTTCTATCATTGTAGTGCAAAAATGGGCGGAATGCAACTTCCGCCCATGATCCTGCATTAATTTATTTACTCAAAAAGTGCCTCTTCCAGATCCGCAAGCATTACATCCAGTGCCTGAATACCTCCGGTAGATGTATACCACACATTTGCATGATTGATCAGGTAAATGATCTTGTCGTTTTTGTAAACATTCAGCTCTTTAATCAGCTCATTCTCTACCACTTCCCGAGCGCCAAGCACTCCGTCTTCCACAGTTCCTGTGGCTGTGCTGCGATCGAGCACAAACAGATACTCAGGATCCAGACTTACGATAGTTTCCCATGAAGCATCTTCTCCATGTGTCGCTTTCTCTGTTTCGCCAATAGATTCACCAAGGTTGTTTCCTTCCAGTTCTTTTACCAAAATGTTCAGCTGACTTTCACTATCCAGAATGCTCATTGCATTGTTATTATACATGCTTAAAAGAATGTTTTTATTCTTTACAAGCGGTCTCAGTGCATCGATCCTCGCCTGAAATCCTTCCATCATTGCATCGATTTCTGTCTCTTTTCCAAAGATGGAAGCTATGGTTTTCGCGTTCTCTTCGGTGCTCTCTACCACACCTTTTTCGTAATCCACTGCCAAATGTACTACCGGAGCGATCTCACTTAAAGCCTCATAGCTTTCGCTCAGACGTCCACCGATGAAGATAATATCCGGTTCACTGATGGCCACCTGCTCCAAGTCAACAGTTTTTACAGTCCCCAAATTTGCGATCGCCCCATCCGAGTCTTCCGGATTATACTGAGACAAATAGTCGATGGTTACCTTGGCACTGCCCACAACTCGGTCACCAAGCTCCAGTGCATCAATAATATCCAGAGCCGGCATATCTAAAATTGCAATTCGTTCCGGATCGTACGGAACCTCTATCTCAGTCACTTCTCTGTTTCCGTTTAATCCCCGGATTTGAATCGTCTCCGGTTTCTCAGCAACCTGCTCCGTTACTGCCTCTGCTGCCAAAGTGCTTGTCTCCGCAGGAACTGTTCCTGCCGCACGCGCACATCCTGCAAGGCCAAACGCCAGCATTCCAACAGTCAACATCCTTGTCATTTTCTTCATTGTGATATTCTCCTTTTCTGCTTA
>JAFYOD010000186.1 GCA_017556515.1 Lachnospiraceae bacterium | reverse complement strand
ATGGAGTTGTAGTGGCCTAAGGACTCTTCTTTTAATAAACGGTCGTTGAGCCAGCTGTTGTATACAATGTGGTAGCTGCCAACAAGACCAGCAAGGCTGAATGTCTTGGACGGAGCGTACATTGCGATTGTTCTCATCTTCGCATCTTCAGATACGGACTGTGTCGGAATGTGCTTGTGGCCATTTAAGAGGATATCGGACCAGATCTCATCGGAGATTACAAATACATCGTTGTTCTTGTAAACTTCCATTGCCTTCTCGATCTCCCACTTCTCCCAAACACGGCCGCTCGGGTTGTGCGGGGAACAGAAGATTGCTGTATGGATTTTGTGCTCTTTTAACTTCTTATCCATATCTTCGTAGTCCATACGCCATACACCATTTTCATCCTGGTATAACGGGCTGTGAACTGCTTCGAAACCGTTGTTCTTTAAAATGTTAGTGAAACCAATGTAGCATGGAGAGTGAACGAGGATCTTGTCACCCTGAGAAGCCAGGATGCGAAGCGCACTTGTAACACCGCCAAGAACACCGTTCTCATAACCGATGTGTTCCGGTTTTAATCCTGTTACGCCGTTTCTCTTGCTCTGCCAGTCAATGATGCTCTCAAAGTATTCCTCACGCGGTCTGAAGTAACCGAATGTCGGATGTTTTACACGCTCGATGATCGCTTCCTGAATTGTCGGAACAACTGCAAAGTTCATATCTGCGATCCACATCGGAATGTGATCGAAGCCCGGTTTTAATTCAAAACCTGCACGATACGGAGAATCCGGAGCCGGATCTACCGCGATGGAATCTTTTCCATGACGATCAATAATACTGGTAAAATCGTATTTCATTATATATGTTCTCCTTCCCATTACCGCACTTTCTGCGGTTTTTGAAACAATAATTCCCAACTTTTATCATATCATATTTTCCAATTTTCAACAAGTACGAATAAAGGTCGACAAACATTTCTGCCTGTCGACCTTTTCTTTATTTTTTACTAACTAATTCTCCCACCATGGTAGAACCGAGGATCAGCACCGCACCTGCAATGCTGTATACCGTCAGCGGCTCACCAAGAATAATTGCGGATAAGATGATCGTGATCACCGGATCCACATAACTTACCAGCGCGATGGTCTGTCCCTCTACATACGGAACAGCTCCAAAATATAATTTATATGCAATACCTGTATGCAGGATACCAACAAACACCAACATAGCAACGTGTGTCGGCTCCCAAACGATCGCTCCGACATTCTCTGTCAGCAGCACATACGGAAGCAGTACCACTGCGATCGTGCCGAGCTGCATAACTGTACAGTCATTGGCCGGAATATCTTTAATAAATTTATTAAGAAGAACAACGGTTGCATAGAGCACTGCTGCTCCGCAAGCCAGTAAGATTCCCGTAAACTGACCTCCTTCTGCACCTCCCTGGAATACACCGGAGATCAGGGCCATACCGAACAATGCTGCACCAACGCATGCAAGCTTGGTTCCTGTCAGTTTCTCCTTCAATACGATCGGAGATGCCAGTGTCACAAACACCGGAGACAGATAATAACACAGTGTCGCAGTAGACACCGGGATATATTTGTAAGATTCGAATAATAAGATCCAGTTTACGCCGATCGCAACACCGGATAAGATCAACAGTTTCAGATTCTTTTTAATGGCCGGAATGTCCAGAGCTTTCTTTGACACTACCGCTGTCAGCAGCAGGAAAATAGAACCGATGATACCGCGTCCCAATGCGATGACCGCAGACGGAAACGGAATATTCTTAATAAAGATACCAACGGTACCGAAAATGGACATGGATGCAATAATTCTACCCAATGCTGCCATATGTTTGTTACTATTCATACTTTCTAAAACTTCCTCTCAAGTATTTTGTCACCTAATTATATCGGCTTCTCCCTTCACCATCAAGTAATTTTTGCAAAAGGTTATTTCGCATAAAAATCACTCATTAATCCATCTCTTTTTCGTGAATATTGACAAATCCCCTTTGAGCCTTTATACTAGCTTTAGAAAAATAACAAGAGGTAAAACCGATGGGAAGCGTAGTTCAAGTCAGAAATCTGACCCTTGGTGAAGGACTTCCAAAAATCTGTATCCCGCTTACGGATACAGACTTACATAGTTTACTGCGATCTGCACAGACACTCCAGAAAGGTCCTTGTGATTTGGTGGAATGGCGTGCGGATTTTTATGCTGATTTCACAACAACAGAAACTTGCCTGGAAGCATTACAGGCACTGCGTCAGGTTCTTGGAGAGATCCCTCTTTTATTTACGATCCGTACATCCGAAGAAGGCGGTCAGGCAGCCATTTCTACAGAAGAATATGAATCGCTCAATCATTTTGTGATTGAAAACGGATTGGCAGATCTGGTGGATGTGGAACTGTCCAAAGGCGATGAGGTGATGACACGGTTATGCACCGCTGCCCATCACTCCGGCACTGTCAAGATCGTAGCTTCCAAGCACGACTTTGCAAAAACTCCTCCGGAGGCTGAAATTGTGGAAAGTCTCTGCAAGATGCAGGATCTGGGAGCAGACATCGCTAAATATGCTGTCATGCCAAACAGCGAACCAGATGTTCTCACCTTACTTTCCGCCACTATTATAATGAAGAAAAACCATAGCAATACACCTGTGATCACCATGTCCATGGGCAAACTTGGTGCCATCAGCCGTGTATGCGGTTCTTTATCCGGCTCTGCTGTGACATTTGGAACAGCCGGACATGCTTCGGCTCCCGGACAGCTGCCGGCGGATATATTAAAAACGTTCTTGGAACATTTATAAATGAAGATTGGAGGCTGAAACCCCATGAATAAAAAAACCGTTGTATTAAATGCAGCGAAAATGAATTATGACGGAAATCTGGACTTTTCCATTCTTTCCGATGATGTAACTGTTTATGATGATACCACTCCGGAGCAGGTTTTAGAGCGCATCCAGGAAGCATGCGTTGTTGTAACAAAAGAAATGCCGGTGAACGGAGATCTTATCCGTCAGTTTCCGGATTCCGTAAAGATCATCTGTGAAGCCGGAACCGGTTATAACAACATTGATCTGGCAGCTGCAAGAGAAAAAGGAATTATCGTATGTAACGTTCCTTCCTACAGCTCTGAGCGTGTTGCTCACACAGCGATCATGATGATCCTCAACTTAAGCTCCACTATGCAGACCCAGATGAAGATGCTTGCCAAAGGCGACCACAGCAACTTCACAAAACACTTACAGGTTCCACATGTAGAAGTAAACGGAAAGACTCTTGGTATCATCGGTGCCGGAAACATCGGCCGCGCTGTGATCAAGATCGCCAAAGCTCTGGATATGAACATTCTTGTTTACACAAGAACTCCGCGTGAGGATGCTGACGGTATCCGT
>JAFYOD010000185.1 GCA_017556515.1 Lachnospiraceae bacterium | reverse complement strand
TAAGAACACTGCTTCCAGAAAAGTATCCCGTTTGTCCAAAGCTGTAAACGCAATGGCTTAATTAAAAGACTGGAACGATTTACGATCATAAATATAAAAAAGCTTTTCCGAGAGGTGTGTCGGAAAAGCTTTTTTATTTTCTAATATTTCTTAACGATCAGCAGTTCCACTGCCATTCGATCTCCCATTCGTCCGGTTTTTACCGCTTCTTCTGATTCCACACAAAGCTGTACATAAGAAAGGATCTGCTCCTTCGTAAACATTTTCGCCTGTGTAAGGAGTTTTCCCGCTGCAAATGGCGGTACTTTCAATTTGGATGCGATCGTTCCCTTATCGCCCCCCTGCGCTGCCAGCTCCTTAACTTGAAGAAGCTGATTGAACTGTCTTGCGATCAAGAACAGGATTCGCATAGGCGGTTCTTTTAACGTCAGAAGATCTTCGTACAACTCCAGCGCCTTCTTCGTATTTCCTGCCACGATCGCAGAAACCATCTCAAAAATACGATTAGTCACATGAACGGTCCCGATTGCTTCCACATCTTCTTTCGTGATCACATCACGTCCCATCGTATAACAGATCAGCTTCTCCAGTTCAGTTCTGATATTTTCCATATCATCTCCGGTGCGCTCTAAAAAGTATTCCATAACCGGTTTGGTGATCTTTTTTCCGTCTTTTGTAAGAATTCCCGCCGCCCACTGCATCAATTGTGCAGAGTCTTGTTTATTGAGTTCTGCCACATGTCCGAGTTCTTTCACCTTTTTGTACAGCTTATTTCTCTTATCCACTTCGCTTTCACAAAAGATCATACATGTCGTATCCGGCATCTGTGGAAGATACGCAACCAGTTCTTCCGGTGCACTCTTAAAAAATCCACTGCTGTCAATGAGGATCAGACGACGTTCTGCAAAGAAAGGCATGGTATCCGCCAGACTAATGATCTCTTTTACATCCGGATTCTTTCCCTCGAAATAATTGAAATTCATCGTATCGTCTCCGGAAATGGCTTCGCGCATTCGTTTCTTATAACTGCCAACGAGAAAAGGCTCGTCCCCGCAAAGCAAGTATATGGATCTGAATGTTTTTTCTTTGATATCTTTATTTAATGTCTGCATGTTATTCCTCTTGCATTCCAAATGTTCCTTTTACAAAAACCTTATCAAATCCCATCCTGTCTGTCAAGCCATCCCTCGATCTGCAGAAAAGTTCCGTCAGTCCATATACGCACTGCTCCGGATCTGGCAGTTTCACACACTTGTGCCCCCAGTTCTTCACAGATATTCACAACGCCGGACGCCGGATGCCCGTAAGAATTCCCCTCACCATAAGAAAAGACCACATAAGAAGGTTTTATCTTTTCCAAAAATGCTTTGCTGTTGGAGTATCCGGATCCATGATGTGCCGCTTTCAATATGGTTACTGATGACAGATCATACTGATCCATCAATCTCATTTCCTCTTCCGAACCAATATCTCCCGTCAGAAGCATCGAAAAACTTCTGTACGCAATTTGCAAGACCACAGAATCTCCGTTGCGATCCGAATCCATTCCCTGCTCATGTATACCCTCTGAGGCAGGATTCAAACAAAGGATATCGATCTTATCTCCCAAAACTCCGGTCAGCCTGTCTCCTGCCCTGCAATACTGCACGGATATCTTCCTTTTTTTCGCAAGAGCCAATAGTTCCAGACATACGGGATCTCCTGCCGATCTTTCTGACAGGATCATTTGATCAACCATAATTCCACTCTCCGGATTTTCCAATAACGCCCGAATCCCGCTCACATGATCCTGATCTCCGTGAGTCACTACGATTGTATTCAGTGTTTGAACACCCTGACTTTTTAAAAATGGAATGAGAACCTCTGTACCAACTTCCCTGTTTTGACTGCTTCCACAATCTACCAACATCGTCTTGCCTCCGCATTCCAGAAAGATCCCATCGCCCTGGCCCACGTCCAGAAATGTCACAGTCAAGCCCGTACGCGGCCAAAAAACCAATAGCAGGAATGCAGCTCCCCAGAGGAACAGCCAGCGTTTGCAATATCGAAACATCAAATACGTACCGCCAAGTACCAGACAATAATATCCCAAAAACTGCCAGCCATTGGGGATTCCAAGAATCAAGCCGGAACCCGGGATCTGCTGCACCGCCCGACAGAGTCTGTAATAAAGTTTCAAGATCACATGCGCACCTCCCAGCAGTACAATGCCAAATCCATTCCAGAGAAAGCTTCCCAATATCCCCAGCATTCCCGAGATCAGCACATACGACATCAAAGGCACGACCAGTAAATTTAATAACAGACCAAAAGCGGGAACTTCATAGGAATGCAGCAGTACAAACGGAAGAGAAATGATCTGCAGAGAACAGCTGACCCACAGTTTTTCCAAAGTTCCTTTCCACTCCCATTTATGAGCCAGCACAGTTCCCGGGACAAACATTGCGATCACAGCCAGAAACGAGAGCTGAAATGAAGCCTGCACCAGCATGTAGGGTTTTCGGAGTAAAATTCCCATAGCAGGAACACACATCGCAGACGGAAGGTCATACGTCCGTCCAATTGCCCCTGCAAAAAAAGACAGACCCATCATAAAAACAGCCCGGATCACAGAAGGACCAAATCCTGTCATCATTCCGTAAGCGAGTAATACGAAAAAAGCAATGATGCCGGAAACCATATATCCAAACCTAAAGCGTAATAATTTCCAAGCTCCCATGCCGACAATCGAGATATGCAGACCACTGATCGCTAAAATGTGAGCAATGCCGTTTTTCTGGTAAAGCTCGTAAATACTTTCATCCATATCTGCTTTTTGCCCCAGCAGAACTGCTTTCAAAATACCCAGGTCCTCCGGTTCTGCAATCTGCTCCAGTTGATTTTCTAAGATAAGTCTGGCCAGCCTTACAGTTTCCCGTATGGTCCAATACCCACTCTCTATATATGAAAAAACCGTTTTCGGTCCTTCTCTTGATCGGATCAAAAATACCTGTTCCGCATAGAAAACGCCTCCGATCCCTTTAGAAAGACAGTATTGTCGATAGTCAAATCCTCCCGGATTGCGGTCCGGCTCCGGGATCTCACAGGTTCCTGATGCCGAAACAGACATTCCCAGCCGCAGATCATCGATGAAATCTGTATATATGTACATCCTGCGAATGTTTCTCATCCCATCTGTTTCCTGGGCTTCCTCAAAAATATCTGACTCCCATTCACATTCGGCAACAGACAAACGTATGCCGTGTTCGACACTTTGAATCTCCGTCACCAGTCCTGTTATCTTTACATCGAAACCTTCTTTTTCCCGAATGATCTCCTGTTCCGACCTTACTATCCACTCTTCATATTCCATGCGGAGTGTTCCAATTACCAATCCAAGCCATAGTGTAACAAAATAGCCAAAAAAGACCGGCATCCTGCGCCCATTCCTCCCTCTTCTATTCGCACAGAATAAACTGCGCAAAAAGACACAGGTAAGAACGAGCAGCATGGCTGCCAGTCCAACACACACCTGCTCTGCTGTCATCCAAAGGGCTATCGTCTCTCCAAGTACCAGTCCTCCGGTTACATAAAGCAAAGGTCTATTAATTTGATTTTCCTCCTACGATATAATCGTAATTACGTACAAATACCGTACTCAACGGGATAAGATCGCGGAATACCGCATCTTCAGAACCATTGATTCGAATCTGTACACGGCTAACTGTTGAAAGTTCAGAAAGAGAATTCACGATCGAATAGATCGGAATGTACTCTTTTACTTCCAGTGTATTATTTAAGAAAGTTGCATCCAGGTTAATAGAACACATGGTCTCATTTACGGAAACGCTCAGAACCTTGATGTCTTTGGGCATTGTTGCATAACGTCCGGTCACCTTTGGACCCTCGATCAGCTGCTCTACGATCAGTTTTTCTACCGACGTGTTGGTGCTTCGCATAACCTCACGTTTTTCTGAAAGCAACATGTCTCCGGCTTCGTTTGCAAAGTACAGAGTCATCTCTGTTTTTTCAAAAGAGTTGACATCTCGAATGCTGTCCACAAAATCCGTTGCAGCCATCAGTCCTACCGGATTTCCTGCTCTGTCCATGATCGGCTGTTCCGCACAATAGATGATCAGATAGTCAATACCCGGGATCTGCGTTAAGGTTTTTGTCAATGCAGCACGGCAAAGAATCTCTTTGACTGCATCCATTAAAGCATAATTGGCATCTGCATATAAATGAAGAACATTGGCCTCCATACGGAAAGACATCTTTACCACCTGTGAAGGCATTGCAGACTGACACTCCAGATCAGATGGAACCGTTGTTAACGCCGCCATCAATTCCTGTACCAGCATTTCCCGGTCCTCCGTCTGTGGCTCATAAGTATTGCCCACCAGCTGATTACCTGATGCATTTAAATAGTAAATTGTATAACCGGTTTCCGCTCCGGTCTGTCCGTTTCCTTTTCCACATCCGGTGCAGAGTACACTCAGCATCAACAGAAGGAAAAGCGCAAGACAATTTCTCATCTTTTTCATCATTCTTTCCCTCCTATGAAATGTAGATCAGCGGAATACGAACAAGGAATATCGTACCTTCGCCTTCCTTGCTCTCTACGCGGACCGCACCGTGGTGCAGTAAAATAACATTTTTGGTAATCGCAAGTCCCAGACCGGTACCGCCGGTTTCACGAGATCTTGCTTTGTCTACACGATAGAAACGCTCAAATACACGGTCTTTGAATTCCTCAGGAATACCCACACCGGAATCCGCAACCTTCAAATAGAAGAATTTATGGTCCGCATCCAATGTCACACGTACCCATCCGTCTTCTTTATTGTACTTGATCGCATTTTCCACTAGATTGTTGATCGCCAGAGACAGCTTCACTTCATCGATATCGGCTGTTACTTCTCGCATACTTTCGAAGATTACTTCGATATTTCGCTTTCTCGCGATCGGACGCAGACGCTTCAGTACCATCTCTACCAGAGAGTTGACATTGGCAGAACGGAAACTCATCTCCGGAGACTCTTTATCCATACGGACAAGAGTCAGAAGATCATCAATGATCTTACTCTCTCGATCGATCTCATCGGAAATATCGGTCATAAACTCTTTGTAAAGTTCTTCCGGAACGGTATCCATGCTCATCAAAGAATCTGCCAATACACGGATCGATGTGATCGGTGTCTTTAACTCATGAGACACATTGGATACAAACTCCTGACGGGACTGTTCCATGGTCTTGATATTCTCCAGCATACGATTGAGCGACTTTGAGATTCGCTTGGTCTCTGAAAAAGCCATCTCTTCAATATCTTCATCCAGATTGCCCTCCGCCACACGATTGATGGAGCCTACGATCGAATCAAACGGACGGAACGCTGCCTGCAGCACGATCACTGCCACGATTGCTACCACCAGAAAAGCCGGAAGCTGGAATAAGGATGCACGGTCAAGCAAACTCTCCTCCAGAGAGGTCATAAGCTCTGTGGAAGCTGTCACAAGCATAACACCGGCTGTCTTCGGTGTAGAACCGGCTTCCATCGTCTGCACATTTTCTGTGATCGGGATCGCCAACAGGAAATAATGTTTTTCTGTATTATATTTTCTTGTGGTCTCACCCTGGAAACAACGGATCGTCTCTTCGGAAATACATACTTTTCCCTCCGATAAAGAGAAGGTATCTTTTACCACCTTGAAACCGGAATTCACGATCAGGATACGACCGTTAAAAATATCCGCAAGCATGGAAAGTTCCGCATCGATCGCAGCATTATCCACCACGGTACCACTTAGATAACCGGTTCTTGTCATCTTATTACTGATGATCTGACACTGGTTCTGTACGTCGATGATCCTTCGATCGACCTGATTTTGCTTGGAAGATCCGGCCAGGATATGGCCCTGGAGCACCAGAGGGATCATACATAGAAGGACCACGAACACGATCAGAGGCACACGAATACTCGGAGTATGCTTCTGATATAAGCTCCACAATTTATTTCGGAGTGTTTTCATCTTCCTCTACCAGCTTTCTTGATGCAGTAAGCGCAAGGCTTCCCGGTCCGATATGACAAGAAACACTCAGAGAAAGCGGTGCTACTGTCACATCTGCATATGGGAACATCGCTCTCACTTCTTCTGCAAATGCAAGTGCGGCTTCTTCATTCTGTGTATGTGCCACACCGAGGTGTGTATGTCTGCACTCCGGATCATGAAGACGTTCACTCAGTTCCTTTACCATAGCCTCTACCATGGTTACCTTGGCCTGTTTCACAGTTCTGGCTTTCGCATAAGAATCTAACTTCTCTCCGAAAATGCTGAGGATCGGTTTGATCTTCAGTAAGGAACCGATCATCGCTACCGCCGGTGTGATACGTCCGCCCTTTTTCAGGTACTTTAAAGTATCCACGGTAATGAAGATCGCAGAGTCCATCTTTGTCTCTTCCAGACGCTCTTTGATTTTCGCTCCGTCATAGCCCATCGCAGCCATCATCTGAGCCTCTTTTACCGACTGTTCCAAAGTAATGGAGATTCTCTGATTGTCCACCACAAATACTTTGCCATCGAATTCATCTTCCATCGCAAGCATCATCGCTGTCTGACAGGATCCGGAAAGACCGCTGGACATCGGAATATGTACCACCTGGTCATAATCCTTTAACGCCTTGTTCCAGATATCCATAACGGATTCCGGAGACGGCTGTGATGTGGAAATATCCGCATCATTTTCCAGCTTTTTATAAAATTCCTCCTGTGTCAGATTAATATCTTCAAAATAGGTTTCGCCATCGATCAAAAACGGCATCGGAATAACAAATACACCTAATTCTGCTGCACGTTTCTGTGTAATTCCACTGTTGCTGTCTGTTACAACCGCAATTCTCATGAAAATACCCCTTTCTTTTTAAACAAATTTTGCATGTATCATTTTAACCGATTTCCAACATAAATGGAAGTATAAAAACATACAAACTATGGACGTTTTTCATAAATTGCGTTATAATATTTGCATATTTGTGCCTTCCAATCTGTACGGCACATCGAAATGAAAGAAAGGAAGTACTACCTATGCCATACTGTCCGAAATGTGATATGGAATTTGTTGAGGGTATTACCAAATGCAGTGACTGTGGCGGCCCTCTCTTTGAATCAAAAGAAGCTGCAGACGAAATGTTAAAGAAAGCTCAGGCTCAGTACCAGGAGCAGATGCTGAAACAGTATCAGATGATGATGGCAGAACAGCAGAAACAGGAGGCTCTTGCAAATGAAGCCGCTGCGAAAGCTGCTGCAGAAGGAAAACAGCAGGCTCAGCCGCGTCGTGCATCCTCCGGTACATTCGTGGATAAAGGTCAGAAATACGAAGACATGGCATCTTCTGCATCTGCATTCCTTATTGTAGGTGTTGCTGCTACAGCTGCTCTGATCCTCTCCTTTACCGGTATCATTAACCTTCCGTTCACAGGTGTGATGAAACTGATCGTAACCGGAATGCTGTTATTCATGGCAATCGGTTCTTTTGCGGTTGCAGTTTCTTCCAAAAAGTCTGCTGCAGTTTTAAAAACCGAGATTTCCAGTGAAAAAGACCAGACAAAAGAGATCATCGAATGGTTCGTTGAGACTTATGATGCAGGCGACATTGACCGCCGTATCCTCTTCACTGAAAGCGGACTTAGCCCGGAAGAGATGAGTTTAAGACGTTTTGAGTGGATCCAGGAGCTTCTGATCACAGGAAAAGATCTTCCGGATCAGGCTTATGTAGATATGCTCTGCGACGAGATCTACAGCCGTCTTTACGAAAACTAAATCCATACATAAAAAGCGTCCGCAGGTGTTTGCCTAATCGGACGCTTTTTCATTACTATTCAAATCTTACTATCTCTTTTTTCAGCCGTCTCATGATCTTTTTCTCCAATCGTGAAATGTACGATTGAGAAATACCCATGAGATCTGCGACCTCTTTCTGAGTCATCTCATCTCCATTTGGGCAGGACAAACCATATCTCAGTTCCACAATTTTTCGTTCCCTTGGATTCAAATGATCGATAGCATTCTGCAGCAGACTTTTTTCAACTTCCTCTTCGATTCCTTTCGAGATCACATCCTCATCTGTTCCAAGAATATCGGAAAGCAAAAGTTCATTCCCGTCCCAATCCACGTTTAAAGGCTCATCAATAGAAACTTCCAGCTTTGTTTTGCTGGTTCTCCTCAAATACATTAAAATCTCATTTTCTATACATCTGGATGCGTAGGTAGCCAGTTTGATGTTTTTATCCGGATTAAATGTATTGATTGCCTTGATCAGTCCAATAGTTCCGATCGAGATTAAATCCTCCACTCCCACTGCAGTATTGTCAAATTTTTTCGCTATGTAAACAACCAGACGAAGATTATGTTCGATCAACCGAGACCTGGCATTCTTCTCCTCTTCAGTCCCAAAACTTGCCAGGGCCTCTGTTTCCTCTTCCGGAGAAAGTGGCGGAGGCAGTACATCTGCACCTCCTATGTAATGAATCTCTCCTTGATTTTTCATGATAACGGTCTTGAGTGTCACCATTTTCTTTAGCTTAAACCGATTTGGGACCGATAATTTTATGATCATGATGGGTTCCTCCTTCATCTCTCTTCATTCATCACTCTTCTGGAATATATGCTTCCGGCAGGATCATCGAAAAATCTCCCTTAACCGACAATGGCTCTTTTACAATTGCCACCACAGGGGCATCAATGATCTTAGTTTTTCCATCCTGCATGATCCTCATTCTTTCGAAACGCATTGCAAACAGCGTGCCTTTCTCCGTTCCAACCGCCCTGTACGGGATATAAAATCCTTCCGATACATTCTCACAGAAGTCTTTACACTCATTCGCAGAGATCAACGAAACCGGTTTTCCGGTCCCCGGTACACAAAGACGGTTTCCCGAGTCTGCCAGACCTATAAAATGCTTTTCTTTCCCTCTATAAGTAAGGATCACATCGTAACGGATACAGCCGATCGATCTGCGATTAGACATACTCTTTCGGATCAGCTGCTCCATTAATATGCTGATCAGACCGGTACAGATGAGGCTTTCCGGATCTGTCAGATAAAATTGCTGGCAAGAAAACGAATAACAACCATTGACCAATCCTGCAGATAAAAATAAACAGCCATCCGCTTGCAGAATACGTAAAATACCCTCTGTATACAATCCGGAAAAGGAAAGCATCATCATTGCAGTCCCGATTATCAACAGGGTGATCGGAAGTTCTGCTTCATAAGGCAGGAATGGATATAAAACCAGAATACTGTTCCAGAAGCTCCCAAGCACTGCTGCAATACCGAAGCGTACAACTGAGCGTTTACGATTCAGACAAGCTGCAGTCAGGGACAGGGACAGAAAGTTCAAATAGAATGTCGTGAGAAAAAAGATGTCCAGATAAAATTCATATTCCATTTTCCCCCTCCGTCCGGATTCCCTCAAACGGGATAACAGGGCTTATTATAACCAAAACTTCCTACGGATTTTGTCAAACGGACAGAGCAAAACAAGTGTTTTCATCGCAAATTTCGCAAATTATTCGGAATAAAAAGAAAATAGAATTTCAGACAAAAAAACAGGTGCCGTTCATAACGACACCTGTAAATATTTCATGATTTGATTGAGATAATTATCTGCGGTTCTTTAAGAAATCCGGAATGTTGATCTGAGTTTCTCTCTGAGCCGGACGATATACCGGAGCACTTGCGTTTGTGTTCGGAATGTTTACCTGCGGAGCTGCTGTTGTAGCTGCTGCCTCAGCCGGAGCTGCTTTCGGAGCCGGAGCTGTCTTCGGAGCTGTCGGAACCTTGTTAAACTTTGTAAAATCCTTCATCGCACGCTCAACCGGTGTGTTTGCACCGTGTGCATCAAGACCTGTAGCGATAACTGTGATAGTAGCCTCGTCTTCCATAGACTCGTCGTACATAGCACCAAAGATGATGTTTGCATCGTCGCCTGCAAGTTCCTGAACGTAAGTAGCTGCCTCGTTTGCTTCGATAAGGCTGATATCACCGGAGATGTTGATGATAACGTCGGATGCACCCTCGATTGTTGTCTCAAGGAGCGGGCTGGATACTGCCTGCTTAACTGCCTCAAGAGCTTTGTCGTCACCTTTCGCACGACCAATACCGATGTGAGCGATACCCTTGTCCATCATAACTGTCTGAACGTCAGCAAAGTCAAGGTTGATGAGACCCGGTACGTTGATCAGGTCTGTGATACCCTGTACAGACTGAAGAAGAACTTCGTCAGCTTTCTTTAATGCCTCCGGCATAGTTGTTCTTCTGTCAACAATCTCAAGAAGACGATCGTTCGGGATCACGATCAATGTATCAACTGCGTTCTTTAAGTTCTCGATACCGCTAAGAGCGTTGTTCATACGCTGTTTTGCTTCGAAACGGAACGGTTTTGTAACAACACCAACTGTCAGGATACCCATATCTTTTGCGATCTGAGCAATAACCGGAGCTGCACCTGTACCTGTGCCGCCACCCATACCGCAAGTAACGAATACCATGTCAGCACCTTTCATAGCCTGTGCTAACTCCTCCTGGCTTTCCTCAGCTGCTTTCTCACCGATCTCCGGTTTTGCGCCTGCGCCAAGACCTTTTGTTAATTTCTCACCGATCTGCATAGCAGTCGGAGCTTTACAGAACTGAAGAGCCTGTTTATCTGTATTGATACCGATAAACTCAACTCCCATAATATTTTCTTCAACCATGCGGTTAATTGCGTTATTACCAGCGCCGCCGACACCGATTACGAGAATTCTTGCGGCGTTCTCTGCCTCGTTGATCTTAATTTCTAACAAGGGTGTATCCTCCTTTTTTCTTGCTCGAATGAGCCTTTTTTTGCTGAATTTATATGTTGCATGGAACTAGTCCAATTTTATCTAGTATATACTATATTGGATTTTCCGCAAAATATCAACTATTATTTAAACTTTTTGTAACAAATGCAATCCCTAGTTTTTCTTAAATGTGTACATCGGATTGCTGTTATTTTCATCATAACTGTCCAGATAAAGGGTTCCGGAAAGGCCTGTGAGTTCCGGTAAAATATCACTGAGTTCTGATACTTTTCCGTTTAGATTCTCATCATTGCCCAGCTCGACAATGATATTGCCGATCGTAAGTTCTGCTTCCAGGAAGCTATTATAATTGATCTTGTCCACCTTCACATCATTAACAGAAAGCACCTGAGTCAGGTTTAAGATCTGATCAAAGATCGACTGGTTCTCCACCGGAAGCGGCTGATGAAGAACAATATGTCCGAACTCCATTCCTGTGATCCACGGGATACCCGGAAGCTGTTCCACAGAACTCTCGACGATGATACCGTCTTTATCAAAGTACATGTAGCTGCTCATATAAGAAACATAACCAACCACACTCTTTTCAAAAACAACGATCCTCACTTTCGTCGGACTCTGGAATTCTACTTTATATTCTTCAATAAACGGAATCGACTTCGGTTCCTGAAATTTATTTTCATAGTAACAGTACGCAGAATTTTTCGACCACTTTTCATCAAAGATCAATTCAATGATCTGTTCTTCCGTGTAATGTTTATTTCCGGTCACTTCGATCTCTTTGATCTGAATTGCCCACAGCAGAATCCCCAACAGAAGTACCACAGCAAGGATGATCCCCAGCACAATGGCTGCAGTCTTTCCTGTGCTTCGTCTTCTTCTGTACCCACTGAAACCTGAGTACCCTCTTCCTCTTCTTCTTCTCATTCTATGTTACCTCTAACTAAGATTCCAGTGTAATTCCGTTTGATACGCTCAGTACAATTCCCATTTCTACCATCAGGAACAGGATCGACGTACCACCGTAACTGATAAACGGCAGTGTGATACCAGTATTCGGGATCACGTTTGTTACTACCGCAATATTTAAAATAACCTGGATCGCAATGTGAGCCAGTACTCCGATTACCAGGAAGGAACCGAAAATATCCGGTGCACTGTTCGCGATACGCATGAAACGATAGATCATGAACATAAACAGGAAAATAACCATCAGTGCTCCGAACAGACCAAGTTCTTCACAAATGATCGCGAAGATCATATCGTTCTGCGGCTCAGGCAGGAAACTAAGTTTCTGAATACTCTGTCCCAATCCTTTTCCGAGAAGTCCGCCGGAACCGATCGCATACAGTCCCTGAAGTACCTGATATCCGCCATCCGTCGGATAGGATTCCGGGCTCTTCCAAACAAGGATTCGTCTCAGCTGATATTCCTGAAGAATGCCTGCTTCCTCAAGTGCGATCGCTACCGTAGGAGCGAACAGGATCACGGCTGCGACTGAAACAATAAACAGAACGAACGGCCACTTTCTCTTGTTGGCAACGAACATCATCACGATCGCGATACCACAGATAATGATACCGGAACTTAAGTTGTTCATCATAACCATCAAAGCTAACGGAAGAAATGTAATAGAAACAATTCCCCAGGATCTCCACTCATTGATCTTCTTTCCCATATTGGCGATCATAACAGCCAATACCAGGATCAGCGTGATCTTTACGATCTCTGCCGGCTGAATGGTCAGAGATCCGTAACCGAGCCATCTCTTTTTACCGTTTCGAGCAATACCCAGAGGCGTAAAGTTTACCAGCACCATGCTGACATAAGAAACCAAAACAGCCAATGGAGCAAACTTTGCAAACCAATGATAATTCAGCTTGGAAATGAACAACATTCCTGCAAAACCGCCCATCGCGATGTACATCTGTCTGGTCATGTAGTACGACGGCGCCTTTCCGTCGATCTGCGCATTGTATGAGCTGGAACTGTAGATCATGATTAATCCGAACACGGTCAGGAAGATGATCGTAAACAGCAGACTATAGTCATAGTATCTGCGCAGTTTTTTCTTTTTCTTTTTTACCGGCTGCGCCTGTTGCATATCGTCTTCCTCCTGTTCTGATGATTTTCATAATAATTTACAGAGCGTTTACAAACTCCTTGAACATGGTTCCGCGCTCTTCAAAGTTCTTGAACTGTCCCCAGCTTGCACATGCCGGAGAAAGGAGAACAAAGTCTCCGCTGTTTGCATAGGATGCGCATACCTGAACTGCTTCTTTTAAATCCTCTGCATACATAATATCATTCATGCCGTGTTTTCTTGCACACTCAGCAATCTTGTCTCTTGTCTGACCGATCAGCACAAGGTAACGTACTTTTCCGTCAAAGCTTTCGATCCACTCATCATACTCGGAATGTTTGTCGTAGCCACCGGCAATGAGGAGTGTCGGGCCCGGCATCGCTTTGATCGCCTGGATCGCTGCATCCGGATTGGTTCCCTTAGAATCGTTGTAATATTTTACACCGAAACGCTCTCTTACGAACTCGATTCTGTGCTCAACTGCTTTGAATTCTTTGCAGGCTTCTGCAATTACGTTCATCGGAACGCCAAGACTTAATGTGATACCAACCGCTGTCATAACGTTCTCATGATTGTGACCGCCGATGATATTTAAATCATTGACATTGAGAACCTCTTCGTTCTTTCCGTCATGTCTGTAGATGATCATATCGCCATCCATGAAGATACCGCTTTCCAGCTTCTCTTTACGGCTGAAATAGATCACTTTACATTTCAATGTTTTACCGAACTCACGGAGAACTTCGTCATCGTAGTTGAGAACACAAGTATCCTCTTCTGTCTGATTTCTCGCGATACCCTCTTTTACCTGAGTATAGCACTCCATAGTTTTGTGACGGTCTAAATGGTCCGGTGTAATGTTTGTAATCGCGGACACGTTCGGACGGAAGTCCATAATCGTCTCGAGCATGAAGCTGGAGATCTCTGCTACAGTCACAGACTCGTCAGTTGTTTCAAGGGCATGTAACGCATACGGATCACCAATGTTTCCTACAACAAATACGCTCTCACAGAAATGCTTCATGATCTCGCCTGTAAGCGCTGTTGTAGTAGTCTTGCCATTGGTACCTGTGATCGCTGCGATCTTACCTTTTGTACAATGATAAGCAAGTTCGATCTCACTCCAGATCGGGATCTTTGCCTCATCGATCACTGCTACGAACGGAGCTTCGAGAGAGATACCCGGGCTGATAACTGCAAGCTCTACACCTGTCAGATCTAATTTCTTTAATTCTCCGAGGATTACGGATACTTTTGCACCCTCGTCAAATTTCGCCTTTAAATCCTCTGCGGATAATTTCTCATTTCCATCATATAATACAACTTCGCCACCCTGTGCGAGAAGAAGTTTCGCTGCCGCGATACCACTGATGCCTGTTCCGGCTACTAAAACTTTCTGTGACATAGTTCTTCCTCCTATAATCCTAAGTATGCAATCAGACAAAGGATTGCTGTAACGATTGAGAATACTGCAACGACTCTTGTCTCAGACCATCCACAAAGTTCAAAGTGGTGGTGGATCGGAGCCATCTTGAAAATTCGTTTTCCACCTGTTTTCTTAAAGTAAGTTACCTGGATGATAACGGAAAGTACTTCCACCAGATAGATCATACCTACGATTGCGATAAACAGCGGCATCTGCATCATAAATGCACTGGACGCCACAAATCCTCCCAGTGCCAGGGAACCTGTATCTCCCATGAACACCTTTGCCGGATATACGTTAAACAACAGGAAACCAAGAAGGCTTCCCACAACAGCGCCTGTGATCGGGCTGATACCTGCATCTTCACCAATGGCAACCACTGTAAAGAATGTCGCAACCAGAATAGTCACGCTTGTGCAAAGTCCGTCCAGACCGTCTGTGAAGTTCACACCATTGTCAGTTCCTAATACGATAAAGAACAGTGCCGGCACAAAAAGCCAGCCAAGTTCCAGATAAAAGCCGTTTTCCACGCCGCCTGTAAACGGGATCAGCATTCCTGTTTCCACTTCGTTGGATGTCATCAGGTAATACGCAAAAATGCCTGTGATCACAAACTGGAAAAGAAGCTTCTGCTTTGGGCTCAGACCGTCAGAATTTTTCTTAACGATCTTAATATAGTCATCTAAAAATCCGACCATACCAAATCCGACTGTCATAAAAAGGATCGGAATGATCTTCGGATAATCTTTCATATAGAATAAGGAAGTAACGATCACGCTAAGTACAAATACAACGCCGCCCATCGTCGGAGTTCCCTGTTTTTTCAAATGCGCCTGCGGACCTACCTCGCGGACCTGCTGGCCGAATTTTAACTTGTGAAGGAATGGAATTACCACCGGGCAAAGAGCCGCGCTGATCGCAAATGCGATGATTACCGCCAAGATTGTTTCATTTACCATATTGCACCTCTAACTCTTATGTAAATTTCCCCTATTTTAATTTTTCTTATCTAGTATACGTCCTTTTTTCTAATTAATCAATTAGAACATTTATAAAATTATGGGTGCATATCCACCTGATTTTCGGGCGGATTGCCCTCAATTTTCAAATATGGAAGGATCATTTCAAAAATATCTCCGATGACAGGAGCTGCGATCGTTCCTCCGTAATAAATTCCAACCGGTTCGTCGATGGTGATCAGGGCGATCACCTCCGGATCTTCCGCCGGTGCAAATCCCAAGAATGACGAAATATATTTCTTCCTGCTGCGCGGCAGTTTTTCGGAAGTTGCTGTTTTTCCTCCAACCGAGTATCCTTCCACCCGGGCCTTATTGCCACTGCCCTCTGCAACAACCTGACCAAGCATATAACACATGGTCTCACTTGTTTGCCCGGATACCACACCCTCTCGAACCGAATACGTAAATTCTCGGATCTCGGTCCCGTCTCTGCTTTCCGCCTTTACCGCAAAATGTGGTGTGATCCGCGTTCCGCCATTTATAATCGAAGATGCAGTTGTCAAAAGCTGGATCGGTGTGATCTGAAATGACTGGCCAAAGGATACGGTTGCCAGTTCCACCAATCCCATATTTTCTTTTTTATGCATAATGGTCGCTGCCTCTCCGGGAAGATCGATCCCCGTTTTACCCAGCAGACCAAATTGTTCAAAATAATGATAAAAGGCATCCACACCAAGCCGCTGTCCTACATCGATAAACACCGGATTGCATGAATTCATTGCTCCTTGCAGAAACGATTCACTTCCATGACCGCCGACTTTGTGACATCGGATTCTCCGATCCTCGACGATCCGAAACCCGGGACACGAAAACGAATCTGTCAGTGACACGACTCCAGCCTCTAACCCGGCCGCTGCCGTGATGATCTTAAACGTCGATCCCGGCTCATACGTATCATTAATGCATCGATTTCTCCACATTTGATTGAGCAGATCTTGCTTCTCTTCGGCTGAACCGGAAACCATTTCGCTGTCAAGGGCAAATGGATGATTCAGATCAAACTCCGGAGCATTGACCATCGCGTAGATCTCTCCATTCTGTGGATTCATGATCACGATAGAAACGGCTCTGGCCCCCTTCTTTTCCATGACTTGGTAAGCCGCTTGTTCCGCATATTTCTGAATATTTACATCCAGACTGATCGTTAAGGTATCTCCCGCAATGGGCTCTACCCGATCCTCCGCCGCATTCTCCAGTTCCACTCCTTTGGCATCTGCAAGCGTGAGGATCACGCCATCCCGTCCTTTCAGATAGGACTCGTATTGGACTTCCAGGCCAATGATCCCCTGATTGTCAGCGCCGGTAAATCCTAAAACCTTGGATGCCAGACTTTGATACGGATAATACCGTTTGTAATCTTCATCAACCTTGACCCCCGCAAGTCCATACTTGCGGATACGGTCACCATCTGCCTTATCCACATTCGTCTTAATGATTTCTCTGGACGAGCGTTTTTCAACCTTTTTACGGACCTCCGCCTCCTGCAGTCCTAACTCCTTGCACAGGATCTCGATGATCCGTTCCCGGTCTTTCATCTGATTATATATAACAGAAACCGTACATACCGTTCGATTGGTTGCAATGACCTTTCCGTTCCGGTCCACGATTTCTCCTCTGGCAGCTTTGATCGTCCGCTCACGCTCATGTAATTCATCAGCCAGTTCACTATAATACTCTGACCGTACGATCATCAGATAACCCAACTGTCCGATCAGTCCCAGAATCAATACGAACACGCTGATCGTGAGAACGAGAATTTTTCTTCGGTGGTGTGTCAAAAAGGAATGCATCCGGTCACGCCCGCTCCAACATCTTGTTACTCATTATATTGCGTTTCGTTGAAATTATGTCCTATACCCCAAACAGATTGCAGGCAGCTGCCAGCCGGCTGTAAAACTGTTCAAAGAAGTCATTCTCTGCAGCATAGCCTGTCAGATAAAAGGTTTTCAACACATACATACTGATCGTCTTTGCCGCTGTACCTTCTTCATCTTCTCTTGCGATCTTCTGAAGACCCTTTAAGAAATAATGCCACTTGGCAATATATTTGTCATAATTTTTTGCATCCGGTGTATCGATCCATTTTTTCACTTTTACTTTGGATCGATTTCCCTTTTTGCATTCATTTATCTGCAGAATGTACTGAAAACTTCCGTTTTCATAAAGTCTGCCCAGAGGGAAGATCCTGCAGATTCCCGGACGGTATGGATGAACACTGCAGCGTCCTTCTTCATTCAGAAATGCACAGGCTTCTTTCTCTCCGTCCATTTTCAAATTCGGAAGGATCACACCATCCACCACGTTCAGTTCCAGATGTTTCTGAAGCAGTGCTTCAAAACTCATTCCGGTTCCTATTACCAGTCGATGTACATCATACGGGTCTAAGATCACGGAAGATCCCATCCCCATGCAACACGCAGAGCAGCCTGCGCAACCTGCGCAGTCTGCTCTCACCATGTCCTCTAAACCATATAATTTTCCGTCAGAAATTTCGTTTAAATCAACTTGTCTTTCCATTTCTACCTCTATTCTCCCGGTGCTTTTTCACCAGGACCCGGAGCCGCAACATCGGTCACGCCTTCCGGCATCGGATCGATGGTGATCGTGGTTTCCATATCCATTTCCGGAAGTCCAAGACCTCCTTCAAAGGAAATCACTTCCTCGTCCGGTTCTTCTGTCGGTTCGATGATATTTCCATCTGCATCAACATCCGGTTCTGCAGGTTTTCCAGTATTTCCATTCTGAGAATCTACAGTCGGTTCAAGACCGCCCTCGTTGTTGTTCGTAATACCCTCTTGCTGATTTGCGAGGATCTCATCCACTTCTTCCGGAACATCTGTATCCGGAAATACATTCATATACGGAAGGATATCTGTTAAAATCTTCTGAAATACTTCTGTAGCAAACGTACTGTGCGCCTGTTCCTCTCCCGGAAGGTGCGGAGTGTCGATACATACATAAACGAGAACCTGCGGATCATCCGCCGGAGCAAATCCAGCAAAGGACACTAAATAGTTCTTTGCTGAACGCGGAAGCTTCTGAGCTGTACCGGTTTTACCACCGACTTTATATCCGGTTACTCGACCGGCTTTACCTGTACCTTCTTCATGATCCACGGTCTGGAACATCGCTTCAATAATAAATTCACTGGTCGCCTGAGAAACAGTCTCACGAACCAGATTCGGCTCAATTTTCTTTACAACCGCACCCTGTTCATTGAGGATCTGCTTTACTACATGCGGCTCATAATAAGAGCCCCCATTAATAATGGAAGAAAGAGCTGCTGCCATCTGTACCATCGTACAGTTATAGTTCTGTCCGAATGAGTAACATGCAAGGTCTGTAGAACCCATGTTGTCTGCTGTGCGGATCAGACCGGAAGTATCTGCTTCACCCGGAAGATCGATGCCGGTCTTCTGACCAAAACCGAAGATTTCCTGATATTTTGCAAACTTCTCAATTCCGAGACGCGCAGAAATCTGCATCATAACGTCATTACAAGATTTCATCAGAGACTGCTCCAATGTAATCGTACCGTGACCCAGTCGGCTGACACAACGAATGTTATAGCCTCCTACATGTTGACCACCGTCACAAAGGTATGTCTCATTCTGATATACAACGCCTTCTTCCAGACATGCTGCTACTGTCAGTGGTTTTGCCGGAGAACCCGGTTCATAACTGTCGCTGACTGCAAAGTTACGCCACATCTTGTTCCATGCTTCAGTCTTTTCTGATTCTGTCATGGCTGCAAGCTGTGCCTCAGAATACATATTGCTTAAATTTCTCGGATCATTCAGATCAAATCTTCGGTTGGATGCCATCGCAAGGATCTCTCCATTATTCGGATCCATAGCTAAAACAGAAATCGTCTCACTGCCGATTCCATTCATCCACTCATCAATATACTTCTCAACCGTTTTCTGGATATTGGTATCGATAGTAGAAACGATGGTGTTTCCGTTCTCTGCAGATTTGATCACTTTTTCCATATTAGACTCACTGTCCAGGTATCCATATTCACGTCCGTTGATACCGATCAGTTCGCTGTTATAATACTGCTCGATACCGCCACTGCCCTGCTTTCCGTTGTCAAAGGAAAATCCAACCACATTACAAGCCAGTGCACCATATGGATAAAATCTGCGGTATTCATCCTCAAACCATACACCCTTGACACGAGAAGATTTACGCTCATCCGTAAATTTCTTGTTCATCTCATTGGCTTTCTCTTCAAAAGCCTCTTTTTCGTCAACAGAAAGCTGACGTGCAAATTTTACATAATATGATTCACTGTTTTTGCTGATCGTATCGAGAACTGTCTGTCTGTCATAACCAAACACTTCGCAAAGTGCCTGAACCGTCGGTTCCAGATATTTCTCCGGAGCCTTGTTGATCTGATTCGGATCCAGGATCAGGTTATACACCTTTTCGCTGGTTGCCAGATACGTACCGTTTCGATCCACAATATCGCCTCGTCTGTACGGGATCGTACGGCTGTCAAAGGACGAATGCTGGTTTAATACGATCTGTGTATATTCTTCATTTTTATCTTCGATCAAATTATAGAGAACTGCCACAAGACCAATTAAAGCCAGCGTAATTACGAGGACCGTAACCGCCAGCTTCTCTTGCATATACCGTGTCAGTACTTTTCTTTTATTGCCATTACCGCTCTGGGATGTCTTCATACTGTCTCACATACTCGCTTTCCGTCTTATTGTACAAACGCACCTGATTCTTATTGGCATAAACCATACCAAGTTCCTCTGTTGCAATTTTGTAAACATAATCAAGATCGACGGAAGTATTGATTCTGGTTTCAAGTGCGTCGTTGTCGGCTTTCAATGTCTCAATACGTTCTTCGAGGTATTCGATGTGATCCAGTCTTGCTGTGATGGAAGACTGGAGCTGAAGGTAACTTACGCACAGGTAAAGAGTGCAGATCGCAGCGATCGTAAGCATGATAACGAACGGAAGTTCCATCGGCAATGCTCTTTCCTGACCTATTCTAGGTGTAACAGCATGGCGCTCTTCCCGGAAATACTCGCGTTCCTGGATATTTAACTGTCTCGCAGTATTGCCAGCTACATATGCTGCCTGTTTTCTTTTGATGTCTCGTCCTGTAGCCATACTATCACTTCCTTTCTTTCCTAATTTCTACGGGAATCTTTATCTGCGCTCAAACACACGGAGCTTAGAGCTCTTGGAGCGCTTGTTTTCTTCGATCTCCTCATCTGCCGGGATGATCGGTTTTCTTGTGATCACTTTGCCCTTGCTCTTCTTGCCGCACACACAAACCGGTAAGTTTGGCGGACAAACACAAGGATTTTCATTGTCACGGAAGCGTAACTTTACGATTCGGTCTTCCAGAGAGTGGAAAGTGATGATCGAAAGTCTTCCGTCCGGGTTCAGCAGATCGATCATCGTATCGATGGAATCTGTCAGAACTTCCAGTTCTTTGTTAAGTTCGATTCGGATCGCCTGGAAGGTTCTCTTCGCCGGATGGCCGCCTTCCTGTCTCATCTTTGCCGGGATCGCGGCTTTGATGATCTCTACCAGCTGATCGGTTGTCTCGATCCTGCCGTTCTCTCTTGCTCTAACAATATGTTTTGCGATATTCTTCGCAAATTTGTCTTCACCGTAATCGCGGATTACACGGAAAAGTTCCATCTCCGTGTAGTCATTGACGATATCCGCTGCGGTTTTTTCATTTCTCTGGTCCATTCTCATGTCCAGAGGGGCATTTTCACGATAGGTGAATCCTCGTTCTGCCGTGTCCAATTGGTAAGAAGAAACACCAAGATCGAGATAAATACCATCTACTTTTTGAATCCCTAATCCTGTGAGCACTTCTCGAATGTTTCGATAGTTGCTCCGAACAATGGTAACTTTCTCTTTAAATGGTTCCAGACGTTTTGTCGCTGCCTGGATCGCGTCTGCGTCCTGATCAATACCGATCAGACGACCGTTCTCTCCAAGTCTGCTTGCGACTTCGAAAGCATGTCCGCCGCCGCCAAGAGTTCCATCGACGTAAATTCCGTCCGGTTTGATATTTAAGCTGTCTACTGTCTCATAAAGGAGAACTGACTTGTGTTCAAAAATCATATGCCAAGACCTTCCATATTTTCTGCAATTTCATCCATGTCATCATATACGTTCTTTTCAGCCCAGATCGCTTTATTCCAGATCTCGATGCGGTTTCCGACGCCTACTAAAACAACGTCTTTTTCCAGATTCGCGAACTCTCTTAAAACAGCCGGGATCAAAATTCTACCCTGTTTGTCCACCTCACAGGAGTTGGCACCTGCCAGGAAGAATCTTGTAAATTTTCTGGCGTTGGCATTGGTAAGCGGAAGTGCGCGAAGTTTCTCTTCGAAGGATTTCCATTCGGTATTTTCGTACACAAAAAGACATCCATCCAATCCCTTAGTAACAACGAACTCTTCGCCCAGCTGCTCACGGAACTTGGAAGGAACAATCAAACGACCTTTTGTATCGATTGTATGACTGTACTCACCAATGAACATCCTTTTCTCCTGTAATCCGTGCGCTCCATGGAGAACCACTTTCACTCCATTTTGCTCCACTTTGACCCACTTTTCACCACTTCTGATATAATCTTAGTACATTTGAATTAAAATGGCAAGGATTTTTTAAGAAAAATGTAACAAAAAAAGCCGCATAAATGCGACTTTTTTCAGGGTCTATATCTATTGTTTTTCTTAAAATCCGGCCACAATATATAGTTCGATCAAGTGATCTAATTCTACGCTGTATCGATATATAGTATCATAATCTTTTTTTGCATCGATGCTGTCATTTAATTTTGCTCTGGCCGCCTCAATTTTTTCGATTAATCTCTGTTTATCCAGCGCTTTTTCCATCTACGAGTTCCCCTCTCTTCCCTTTGCTTCCTGCTTATGGCGATAAAAAAGGATTGCCAGAGAAACCACCACAAGGGCAATGGACAACATCTGAGATACTGCCAGTCCGGTTCCCGGAACGAGCAGAGAATCTGTTCTCAGACCTTCGATCCATGTTCGGCCGATGCCATATCCTGCAAAGTAAATCAGAAGCATCTCACCGTCAAATTTCTTTCTCTTACGGTACCAAAGCATGAAGAGCAATACTCCCAGATTCCACATAGACTCATAAAGAAAGGTCGGATGTACCTGAATGTACTCCACTCCGTTCTCTACGATCAGATTGTCGATCAGTTCCTGTGAGATCATATTGGCACTAACAATGCTGCGTTTGATCCTCATGGCAAACAAACCGTCAGTAAATCCGCCGAATGCTTCACAGTTAAAGAAATTTCCCCATCTTCCGATGATCTGACCTGTGATCAGGCCAAGCACCAGCGAATCTGCCATGGAAGTAAAGGAAAGTCCTTTCTTTTTCACGAACACATACAGGGTAAGAAGTCCTCCGATCACGCCTCCGTAAATCGCGAGTCCACCCTTTCTGAGGTTGATGATCTCCGTCAAATGGTCCTTATAATATCCCCACTGAAAGATTACGTAATAAAGTCTGGCTCCTAAAATTGCAAATAAAATACCATAAACAATGAAATCCAGATAGATCTCCGGGTCCTGGCCTCGGCGTTTGGCATCTGACTGTGCCACTAAAATACCACAGACCATGCCGATCGCGATGATCAGTCCATAAAATGCTACAGAAAAACTTCCTATATTAAAGCTTTTTACCATATGCTCAACCGAAAATCCCAGATTTACAAAACTCAAATCTGCTCCTGCTGCCATATCCACGCTCCTTTACTCATTTGTGAGTCCTATTTTATAACGAAATACTACAAAATGCAAATAAATTCGCATGACATCAGTCGTGTAATTTCGACAAATTTAGTTTTTGTTTGCGGTTGACTTTCTATTTCGCAACTTTTATACTTAAACTAAGGTATTTTTGTTTTCTGTACGTGATTAGTATGACCGAAAACAAAACAATTATGTTTTCTATATTATGGAGGGATTTTACAATGGCAATCAACAACATTTTAGCAAAGATCGAAAGCTGGAACGACGAGATGGTAGCTTGCCGCCGTGACCTGCACAAACACGCAGAGCCGGGCTGGAGAGAGTACCGTACAACAGCAAAGATCATTAAGGTATTAAAAGAGAACAACATTCCGTTCAAATATGGTCACGAGATCATCAACCCGGATTTCCTCTGGTCCTACCCGTCCCAGGACGTATTAGAAGCGCATCAGAAACGTGCCATCGAGCAGGGCGCTGATCCGGAGATCATTGCTGAGATGAAAGGTTTCACAGGTGCATGCGCGATCATCGAAACAGGTAAACCGGGCAAGACAATCGCGATCCGTTTCGACATTGACTGTAACGATGTAAATGAATCCAACGATCCGAACCACGTTCCGTTCCAGGAAGGTTTCGCATCTGTAAATGCAAACTGCATGCATGCTTGCGGTCATGACGGCCATGCAACTATGGGTCTTTACACAACATTAGCACTTAACGAGATCAAAGACGAACTCTGCGGTACAATCAAGATGATCTTCCAGCCGGCTGAGGAAGGCGTAAAAGGCGCACAGTCCGTAGCTGAGAGCGGTATCCTTGACGATGTTGATATGTTCTTCTCTTCCCATCTTGGTATGGGTTACAAGACAGGTGAACTGATCGGTCTTACAAAAGATTTCCTTTCCACAACAAAGATTGATGCTACATTCCACGGTGTTGCTTCCCACGCAGGTATGACTCCGCAGGAAGGCAGAAGTGCAATCCTCGCAGCTTCCGCAGCTTGCCTTGCTATGCACACAGCATGTCAGGACTCCCGTGGCGCTTCCCGTATCAACGTTGGCACCATCCACGGCGGTACAGGCAGAAACGTGGTTCCGGATAAAGCAGTGATCCAGATCGAGACAAGAGGTAAGACAACAGACATCGAACGCGGCGTTTACAACCGTGCAATGGAAAGCATTGAAGGTGCTGCAAAGATGTTTGGCTGTACAGTAGAAACAGCAATCATGGGCTCCGCAGCAAGCGCAGACAGTGACTGGGCACTTGAGCCGTACATTAACAAAGCAAAAGATCGTCTTCCGGAGATCACAAGATACCAGGCTGAAGACGGTTTCACAGGATCCGAAGATGCTACATACTTAATGGCAAAAGTTCAGTCCCACGGCGGTCTTGCAACTTACATGGGCGTAGGCGCTGATATCGCAGCTCCGCACCACAACGGCAAGTTCAACTTCGACGAGAGCGCTCTCGTAACAAACGTTAAGTTACATACAGCAATCGTTTGGGAAATCTGCCACGCATAAAAAAACACTTTATTTTCAAGGAATTTTATGATATGCTAACATGCGGGTCTGGTTCGACTGGACCCGTATTGTTGTTTATTTTAGAATTTTTATATAAGGAAGGAAATACAATATGAAATTAGGTATTGTTGGTCTGCCGAACGTAGGTAAAAGTACATTATTCAACTCCCTGACAAAGGCCGGTGCTGAGTCCGCAAACTATCCGTTCTGTACAATTGATCCGAACGTAGGTATCGTTCCGGTTCCGGATTTCCGTTTAAAACTGTTAACTGATCTTTATAACTCCAAAAAGACAACTCCGGCTGTGATCGAGTTCGTAGATATTGCCGGTCTTGTAAAGGGTGCTTCCAAGGGCGAGGGTCTTGGTAACCAGTTCCTCTCCAACATCCGTGAGGTAGATGCGATCGTTCATGTAGTTCGCTGCTTCGAAGATGCAAACGTTATCCACGTAGACGGCAGCGTTAACCCGATCCGTGATATCGAGACAATCAACTTAGAGCTGATCTTCTCCGATATCGAGATCCTGGAGAGAAGAATCGCAAAAGGCTCCAGAGGCGCTGCAAACAACAAAGCGATCGCAAAAGAATTAGAGATCGTAAAAGCAATGAAAGCACATCTGGAAGATGGCAAACTGGCTAAGAGCTTTGAGTGCGAGGACGAAGAAACTCTTGCATTCCTTAACTCCTTAAATCTCTTAACATGGAAGCCGGTTATCTTCGCTGCAAACGTAGCTGAGGATGAGCTTGCTGATGACGCTGCAAACAACGCATACGTTGCATCTGTTCGTGAGTTTGCTGATGAGAACGATTCCGAAGTATTCGTGATCTGCGCTCAGATCGAGCAGGAGATCGCTGAGCTTGACGACGACGAGAAAAAGATGTTCCTTGAGGACCTCGGTCTTGAGGAGTCCGGTCTTGACAAACTGATCGCTGCAAGCTACCGTACACTCGGTCTTCACAGCTTCCTTACATCCGGTGAAGATGAGACACGTGCATGGACAATCAAACTCGGTACAAAAGCTCCGCAGGCAGCAGGTAAGATCCACTCCGACTTCGAGCGTGGTTTCATCAAAGCTGAGGTTGTTAACTACAAAGACCTTCTTGACTGCGGTTCCTACAGCGCTGCAAGAGATAAAGGTCTTGTTCGTATCGAGGGTAAAGAGTACGTGATCAAAGATGGTGACGTAGTTCTCTTCCGTTTCAACGTTTAATTCAATTACAAAAGCCGCTTCCCACAACTGTGGAAAGCGGCTTTCATTATTTTCTTATTCAAGAATCAGGAATTAGTCCTCAAGCTCGTCTTCGCCAACGATCTCGTCGTACTCTGCCTCATCAAGAAGCTCGTCGAATGCGTCAGCTACGATCTCGTACTCTTCATCGCTGATGATGTTGTCCAGGTTCGGGTTGCCCTCTGCATCCTCGCTGTAACGGTATAAGAATACCTCACCATCCTCTGCCTCTTTGCCGTCTAACGGAAGAAGAGCGATGTAGTCATGGTCGCCTGCTTCGAAGATTGTAAGAACTACACACTCAAGATCGCTGCCGTCTTCCAGTGTGAGAGTTACTGTCATCTCTTCGTTCTCGGACATATTCTGAAAATCAAGATTTTTCTTATCTGTTGCCATTATCGTATTCTCCTTTAAAAAAGTTAGTTTTCAAACTGTTTCAAGCATATCAATAAATGCATGAAAAATCAACAACATTCCCTTACAAATCGCGAAATTTCCTGCTTCCTGTGATATCGCTCACGGACCGCACATAAATGCAGCCGTTCTTTTGCTCTTGTCATGGCTACATAAAAGAGTCGTCGCTCCTCTTCGATATCTGCAGGCAATGCTGCCTTATGGTGCGGACAAATGCCTTCATTGGCATCGAGCACAAAAACAATCCGGTACTCCAGTCCTTTTGCACTGTGCATGGTGGATAATGTTACTGCATCTTCTGCCCCTTCGTTATTTCCGCGTTTCTGCTCTTTGAGTGCTTCCTCATACTGGGCGATATGTTCCTGCCACTGAGCAAATGTTTCGAATCCCACGGCGCTCTCTGCCAGCTGATCTGCAATCTCATACAATTCTTCCGGTTTCAGACGTCGGAATTCTGCATATTCCTTCAGATACTGGTCGTATCCGACCGCTTTTCGAATATAGTTGATGGCCGCTGCCGGCTTCAGCCTGCCGATCGTGATCAGATCACTTTCCAGATCAAAGACACGAGCCTCCATCCAGTCCTTATCCTGATAGAAGGATTTGACTGCGTCCAGCGAGACCTCTATCGTATCAAAGGCATCTCGGCTAAAGTAACGGTTCGGACGGTTCATGATCCTGAAAAAATCACTTCGTTTCCGGCTTCCTGCTCCCAAAGACAGATAAGACATAAAATCTCGGGCGATCCAGTGACTGTATAGGTTAGGCACCGCATCACGCATGACAAAGGGAATATTGTATTCCATCAGTTTCTCCGCCAAAAGCCCGGATCCGTTGCTGGCACGGAACAACACTGCCATATCTTTATAATGGTATCCTGCCTGTTCGTAGAGCCTCATTTTTCTGGCCACATCCTCCATCTCGCGGAGCGGATTCTCATAGACCATAGTTTCCACCGGCCGACCGGCTCCATGAATGGGAACAAGCGC
>JAFYOD010000184.1 GCA_017556515.1 Lachnospiraceae bacterium | reverse complement strand
TGCTCAGTGTCAGTTCGGCAAATTTTTCAATTAAAAGGATCGGGAGATTGTCCACACAATAAAATCCCATATCTTCCAGATTTTTCAGTGCGATCGTTTTTCCCGCACCTGACATTCCGGTTACAATGACCAGTCTCACGTGTTATTCCTCCTCAAAGTCTCCCAGGAGCTTTACTTCCATCTCAAGGGATACACCGAATTCTGCCTGTACTTTCTTCTCTACCTCTTTACAGAGACAATAAATATCATTCGCTGTGGCTCCGCCTTTGTTGATCACAAATCCGGCATGTTTCTCAGAAACCTGTGCACCTCCCACGGAAAATCCTTTCAGCCCACAGTCTTCGATCAGCTTTCCGGCAAAATATCCTTCCGGACGTTTGAACGTACTTCCCGCGCTCGGAAACTCCAACGGCTGTTTGTCCTTTCTTCGGAACGCAAGGTCATCCATCACAGCTTTGATTTCTTCCATGTTTCCCTCTGTAAGAGAAACCACTGCCTCTAATACCAGATATCCCTTCTTCGGGATCACACTGGTACGGTATCCTAATTTCAGTTCTTCAGCCGGGAGTGTCTCCACATTTCCTTCTGCAGTCAGAACTGTCACATTTTTCAATACATTCTTCATTTCGGAACCGTAAGCACCTGCATTCATCACACATGCGCCTCCAACAGTTCCCGGAATACCGGCTGCAAACTCCAGTCCTGTCAAACCTGCTTTATATGCAGTGTTTGCCAGTTTGGATAGCATGACTCCGGCTCCTACCGTAATCTCTGTTCCATTGACCTCCAAGCGGTCAAACTTTGCCGTGCTGATGATCACTCCCGGAAATCCCTTGTCACTGACTAAGAGATTACTTCCGTTTCCGATCACGTACCACGGTGTATCTGCTTTCTTGCATGCAGCAAGAACAGCCTTTAACTCCTCCGCCTGTTCCGGAATCGCAAACCATTCGGCTGCTCCGCCGGCGCGGAAGGATGTATGTTTTATCATCGGTTCATTGATCCTTACTTCCATGAATCGTTATTCCCTCTCGTTTTTTTCTATTCTGTCCGTCATCCGGACATTGATCTTTATAAACGCTCTGCGTTCTTTCTTGCCATATTTTCCTGTACACGTTTGTAGAGTTCCTGTGCAGCATTATATCCCATCTTTTTCTGACGATAGTTAACTGCTGCTGCCTCTACGATCACGGCCAGGTTACGTCCCGGACGAACCGGGATCTTATGACAGACAACTTTGTTACCTAAGAACTCCGTATACTGTTCTTCCAGTCCCAGTCTGTCATATTCTTTCTCTCTGTCCCAGTCTTCCAGCTGAATGACCATATCGATGGACTGAGTATCTTTGACGCTTTCAACACCAAACAATGTCTTTACATCAATAATGCCGATACCTCGAAGTTCAATAAAATACTTGGTAATGCTTGGAGCAGAACCAACCAGTGTCTCATCACTGACTTTACGGATTTCCACCACATCATCACTGACAAGACGATGACCACGCTTTACAAGTTCAAGAGCAGCCTCACTCTTACCGACTCCGCTTTCTCCCATCAGCAGTACGCCTTCACCAAATACATCGACCAAAACTCCGTGAATGCTAATGCACGGAGCCAGTTTCGCTTTCAGCCAGCGGATGATCTCAGCCATCACATCTGAGGTAATCTTAGAAGAGATCAGGCACGGAACTCCGTAATGATTACAAAGATCCAGCACTTCCTCTTCCGGCTCCATATCGCGGCAGAACACAATACACGGGATCTTACTGGAGATCAGTTTGTCATACATTTCAATCCTGCGTTCCTTTGAAAGTCCGGAAAGGTATGCCATCTCCACATTTCCCATCATCTGAATGCGCTCATTGTCAAAATGATCATAGAACCCTGTCAGCTGAAGTGCAGGACGGTTAATATCCGGGTGAGATACCACGATCTTATCGGTATCCAGTTCCGGTGTCAGATTTTTAAAGGACATTTTATTAATAATTTCAGTAATCGTAACTCCGTACATACTATTCCCCTTTCCGATATTTCATACCACGGACTGTTGCTCAGATGAAGCATATTTGGTTTTATCGTAACACACATTTTATTCCTTGTCACTCGAATTATCATTCATCGGCTTGTGAAAAAATGAATAGACACTCTCTGCAGCCCGTCTATTCATTCCCTCAGTCGCACACAACTCCTCCAGAGAAGCGTCACGAACTGCCTCCAAGGACTGAAACTTTCGCATCAGAGCCTTTCTTCTTGCCGGCCCGATCCCCTCGATATCATCCAGAACCGACTTAACCTGACCTTTGCTTCTCAGGCTTCGATGATATTCGATCGCAAAGCGATGGGCTTCATCCTGAATGCGAGTGATCAGTTTAAATCCCTCACTGTAACGGTCGATCGGGATCTCTACATTATTATAATACAATCCGCGTGTCCGATGATTGTCATCTTTTACCATGCCGCAGACCGGAATATTCAGCTGCAGTTTTTCAAGAACCTTCAGCGCAATGTTCACCTGACCTCTGCCGCCATCCATCATGATCAGATCCGGAAATCTGGTAAAGCTGCCAAATTTTTCTGTTCCAAGTTCCTTTAATTCTTCCAGTCCATGTTCAAAACGTCTTGTCAGAACCTCTTCCATGGATGCATAATCATTCGGTCCCTGAACGGTCTTGATCTTGAACTTGCGATAATCATTTCGCTTCGGTCTTCCATCCTCATAAACAACCATGGAACCAACCGACTCAAAACCACTGATATTAGAAATATCAAATGCTTCCATGCGCTTCACATGCTCCAATCCGAGCCATTCTCCAATCTGATTCATGGCTCCGATGGTACGAAGTTCCTCGCGTTTGATCTTCTCTTTATCCTGATCCAGAACCAGCTGCGCATTTTTTGCCGCCAGTTCCACCAGACGGTTCTTCTGACCTTTTTTCGGGATCACAAGTTTCACAACCTGCCCACGGCGCTTGGTCAGCCATTCCTGAACCAGCTTCATCTCACGGAACTCCTGCTGCACCCAGACCTCACGCGGAATAAACGGAGTTCCTGCATAGAACTGTTTGACAAAACTTCCGATGATCTGCTTTTCCTCTTCTTCCATCGCCACGGAAACATGGAAATGCTCGCGTCCGATGATCTTTCCGTCTCGTACAAAAAACACCTGTACTACTGCATCCTCGTTATCGCGGGCCATGGCGATAATATCGCGATCCTCCATAGACTGACTGGTAATCTTCTGCTTCTCTGCAATCTGTTTTACGCTCTGGATCAGCTCCCGGTATTCAATGGCTCTCTCGAATTCCATCTCGTCGGATGCCTCCATCATTTTCTTCTCCAGCATAGTAAGGACCGGTTTGTGGTTGCCGTTTAAAAATTCCAACACCTGAGCTACGGACTGTCCGTATTCTTCCTTAGATATATATCCCTGGCACGGTGCGTTGCACTGTTTGATATGATAATTCAGACATGGGCGTTCTTTACCGATATCCTTCGGGAGATTTCTGGTACAGGTACGGATCTTCCAAAGCTTATGAATAAGATCAATCGTATCACTGACTGCACCGGCACTGGTATACGGTCCGAAATAACGACTCTTATCCTTCTTCATGGTTCTGGAAAATAAAACTCTCGGGAACTCCTCCTCCACAGTAACCTTGATGTACGGATACGATTTATCATCCTTCAGCATTGTATTGTACTTCGGACGATGTTCCTTTATCAGATTGCATTCCAGCACCAGAGCTTCCAGCTCTGAATCCGTAATAATGTACTCAAAACGGGCAATCTTCGAAACCATCTTTTCAATCTTCGCCGTTTTATTGCGACTACTTTGAAAATACTGGCGCACACGATTTTTCAGGCTGATCGCCTTTCCGACATAAATGATCTCGTCATATTTGTCGTGCATGATATAAACTCCCGGAGAACCCGGGAGTTTTTTTAATTCTTCTTCAATATTAAAATTGATTTCCTGTTCCATTAACGAAGTCTCTCTCCATCGAACTTTCTCAGCATCTGGATCTGACGGCGGATCTCGATCACCTGATCTGCGATCGTATCGCTCACAGTCTGCATATCCAAAACTATGCAAATGTCATCAATTTCTTTCTGTGTCGCCTGTCCGGACAACTTCATAAGAGCCTCTAACATTTTGTCATAATGTTTGTCATCCATCGCATCAAAAAATGCCAGCAGATACGGATTCATCGGCTTTGCTTCCGCGGCAGCTTCCTCCACAGAATCTGCTTCTACCTTTTCAAAACGGTACTTTTGCTCCACATCCGGATATTTTTTACGGTCCACTTCTTCCATAAACATATCTAACGGACGAACCCAGATTTTCTTCTCTCCATAAAGAGCCTGATATACGACCATCGCCTCTTCTGTCTCAGAGTGATATGCGATGGCAACGATCTGATACATACGATTTTTAAAGTGCCGGTAGAATTCCCCCGGCACTGGTAATGTTCTTGTATTTTCCATAGTTCCTCTATTTTTCTGCTGAGTCTTTCAGCTGCTTGTATTATTCAGCTGCAGTTTCCTCAGCCGGGTGTAAATGATATCGGTTTGCCGCACTCCAGAGCATCCACTCTTCGTATCCGGCATCCAGAACTGCCTGGATCTGCTTCTGCACTTCCTCATATCCATAAGTGATATATTTGCCTTCACCAAGATAGGAAGCAGTGAAATCCTGCAGCCACGGTCTGACAATCGCCTGATTGTGAATATGATCATCCTCATCCGCAGCCTTATCCAATACCACTTTGGACTTCTGCATTGCTCCCAAAATCGTTTCATACGGTTGTTTATCCGGATACTCTAAACCGAAATTACCCTGTCCGTAATGAGACGGATAAACCATCGGACAGATATAGTCTAAATGCTTCGCCATATCTGCATAGATCTGGCCAACCGCATTGGCGTCGATCTCACTTCCGATGATTGTTCCGAATACATCGGCCGATACAAACAATCCCTGAGACGCCAGATTTTCATAGGCATACTGGCAAAACTCTGTGATCACATCGGTCTTAGAACGACCTCGAGTTCGTTCCTCATCAAATACAACATTCTTCATAGTGCTGTCTGTAGAGAAACGGATATAATCAAACTGAACTTCATCAAAACCAACTTCTCTCGCTACGGTTCCGACTTCGATCAAATAGTCCCAGACCTCTTTGCAATATGGATCTACCCAGGCCATTCCCTGTTTGTCTCTGTAAAGATTTCCGTTCGCTGTGTGCAGACTCCACTCCGGCTTCTTCTCCGCCAGATATGGATCACGGAATGCAACCACACGGGCGATCACATACAGTCCACGATCTTTTAATGTTTTGATCAATGCTTCAATATCCTGCACATAATTCTTACAGGCGCCGATCTCTGTGATGATCGGAGAGTCAATATTGCAGGTAATACGTCCTTCATCATTTTTTAGATCGATGACTACTGTATTGATCTCAGTATTTTCCATATCATCCAAGATTTCCTGGAACAGTCCGGAGCTTCCTGCCATCGGTCCTGAAATATAAATACCTCGTACTTTTTCCGGAACACGGCCCGGGAGAGCCGGATTGTTCTTATCCACAATGCGGACAGATATTGTCTTGTCATTCTCTTCGCCGGCATTTTCGATCACTTTGATCCCGCTGGTCTCTTCTACGATCGCTTCCGTTACCGGTTCCTGTACACTCTCTGCAGGCGTTGTCTCCTCTGCAGCAGAGCGACTGCAGCCGGTCAATGCTGCGATCCCCATGAGTCCGGCAAGACAAATTGCCAATAATTTCTTCTTCATTTTATGTCAATCCTCTTCCGTATTAGAAATACTAATCATGATTTTAGTTTATGTTATATCTTATCATAAGTATATCCGTCTTGGGAAGAAAAAAAATCAAAAAAGCACTATTCAAAATCGAGTTTTTGTTGGATAATAGATGATGTGAGATTATGACTAACAGGAGGACATGAACCATGCGAAAACTGGGGTTCGACAATGAGAAATACCTGGCTATGCAGTCTGACCATATCAGACAGCGTATCAGTCAGTTCGGCGATAAATTATACCTCGAATTCGGCGGCAAGCTGTTCGACGATTATCATGCATCCAGAGTTCTTCCGGGCTTTGAGCCGGACAGTAAACTGCGCATGCTGATGCAGCTTGCAGATCAGGCAGAGATCATTATGGCGATCAATGCAGCCGATATTACTAAGAATAAAGTACGTTATGACCTGGGAATCACCTACGATGTGGATGTGCTCCGTCTCATCGGCGTATTCACTGACCTCGGTCTTCATGTAGGAAGTGTTGTGATCACACACTACTCCGACGTTCCGGCTATTGCACAGTTTAAGAACAAGCTGGAAAATATGGGCGTTAAGGTATACCGTCACTATACGATCGACGGATATCCGAGCAATGTCCGTTATATCGTGAGCGACGAAGGCTTTGGAAAAAATGACTATATCGAGACCACAAGACCGTTAGTGATCGTAACTGCTCCGGGACCGGGCAGCGGAAAGATGGCTACTTGCCTTTCCCAGCTGTATCATGAGCACAAGCGCGGTATCAAAGCCGGCTACGCAAAATTTGAGACATTCCCGATCTGGAATCTTCCGTTGAAGCATCCGGTAAACCTGGCTTATGAAGCAGCAACTGCCGATCTTAACGATGTAAATATGATCGACCCGTTCCACCTGGAGGCATATGGCGAGACAACGGTAAACTATAACCGAGATGTGGAGATCTTCCCGGTTCTGAGTGCAATGTTTGAAGAGATCTACGGCGAATGCCCGTACAAATCTCCGACTGACATGGGTGTTAACATGGTTGGACACTGTATCTTCGATGATGACGCCTGCCGTGACGCTTCCAATCAGGAAATCATCCGCCGCTACTATCAGGCTCTGGAAAAAGTAGTATCCGAAGGACTTTCTCAGGAAGAAGTTTACAAAATCCAGATCATCATGAAACAGGCGAAGATCACTCCAAACGACCGTGCTGTTGTTCCGGCCGCGCAGAATCTTGCAAAAGAGATCGGTGCTCCGGCTGCTGCTATGGAACTTCCGAATGGAAAGATCGTTGTAGGAAAGACAAAAGAACTTCTCGGTGCATCCGCTGCTCTCTTACTGAATGCAGTCAAGGAACTTGGCGGGATTGACCATGAGATCAAACTGATCTCTCCGGAATCCATCGCACCGATCCAGGAATTAAAAGTAAAATATCTTGGCGGCTCAAACCCGAGACTTCACACAGATGAGATCCTCATCGCATTATCGACCTGTGCAGCAACAGACGCCAATGCACAGAAAGCGCTGGAGCAGCTCCCGAAACTTCGCGGATGTCAGGTACACACAACTGTACTGCTCTCCAACGTTGATAAAAAGATCTTTAAGAAACTGGGTATCGAATTAACTTCTGAACCGGTTCAGAGAGATAAAAAAACTATAAAGTTCTAAACATTATGGGGGGTATTACAATGAATGGACTTTTAAATGCAGAATTAAAATCTTATATCGAGGAAAATCAGGGAACTCTGATCCAGTTACTTGATACACTCTGCCGTATTCCGGCTCCGTCCAACCATGAGGAGCTTCGTGCAGAATTCATCCGTGACTGGTACGAAAAAGAAGGTTGTAAAGGTGCTTACATCGATGAAGCATTAAATGTAATCTATCCGTTCCACTGCGAATCCGGCGAAAATCTCGTTGTGTTCTCTGCACACCTTGACACTGTTTTCCCGGATATGGAGCCGTTTGACGTGATCTACGATGGCGACATCATGCGCTGCCCGGGCGTTGGCGACAACACATCCAACCTGGCGATCATGATGCTTCTTGCAAGCTGGCTTACAAAGAACAACTATGTTCCGAAACAGGGTATCGTATTCCTTGCAAGTGCAGGCGAAGAAGGCCTTGGAAACTTAAAGGGTGTTCGTCAGTTCATGAAAGATCATGAAGGCAAAGTGGCTGAGTTAGTAGCTCTTGACGGTTCCTACACAGGTATCGTAAACGGTGCTGTTGGCTCCCTTCGTTACAAAGTAGGCGTTCACACAGAGGGTGGTCACTCCTACGGAAGATTCGGCAACCAGAATGCGATTCAGACTCTGTCCTCTATGATCAACACACTTTACACATACAAAGTTCCGAAGCCGGGCAAGAGCACATACAACGTAGGTCTTGTTTCCGGTGGTACATCCATCAACACAATCGCTCAGTATGCAGAGATGCTTTTCGAGTACCGTTCCGACGTACGTGAGAGCCTCGCTTCCATGAACGAGTTCTTCCTCTCCGTGATCGAGACATACCGTCACATGGACAATGTACAGGTTGATCTTGAGCTTCTTGGCGAGCGTCCGTGTACAGGTGATGTAGATCAGGACAAACAGACAGCACTTGAGAATAAGGCACTCGATATTATCGAAAGCCTTACAGGCGAGCGTGTTCCGATGATGTCCGGTTCTACTGACTGCAACATCCCGCTTTCCGTTGGCGTTCCGGCAATCTGCTTCGGCGGCAACATGGCAGTTGGCGCTCACACAAGAGAAGAGTACCTGGATTCCACAACATTAAAATTAGGTATGACAGTTGTAGCTGCATTCATGATGACATACTTCAACTAAATAAGAATTTTATAACCTCTGCTTCCATTTCCGGAGGCAGAGGTTTTCAAAAGATAACTTATGGAGGCGATACAAATGAAATTCAAAAAATCCGTCTACAGCTATATCATGATGCTGGGACATCTGTGTGCAGACCTTGGAGGCGGTGCCCTTCCGGCGATCCTTCCGTTCCTGATCGCACAGAAAGGAATTACTTACACTCAAGCTGCAGGTCTTACCTTCGCGCTCAGCAGTATCGGTTCTGCCATCCAGCCTATTTTCGGAAGTATGGCAGATAAAACATCTCGTCCATGGCTGATGTCCCTCGGTATTTTTATGGCCGGATGCGGTATCTCATCCCTCGGCTTTTTAGACAGCTACTGGGCAATGTTCGTGGCAGTTGCATTTACCGGTATCGGTGCTGCTCTCTTCCATCCGGATGGAGGCCGTATGGCAAACTATGTATCCGGTGAGAAAAAGGGTAAAGGTATCAGCCTTTTCTCTGTTGGCGGAAATATGGGTGGCGCAGCCGGTCCGATGTTAGCAGTATTTGGTATTACCATGTTCGGCGGCAACCTTCGCGGTGCTGCGATCCTTGCAATCCCGGCATTTGCAATGGCGGCATTTATGGTAACACAGCATGGCAATCTGGCTGAATTCGCTGCTGAAGGCAGCAAGAAAACAAAAGCAGCGATCGCTGCCGGTCAGAAAGATAACTGGAATGCATTCGGTAAGCTTACTTTCGTTGTATTCCTTCGTTCCACACTGAGCATGGGTATGTCTACATTTATCCCGCTCTTCTGGATGAATGTTCTGATGCAATCCGAGGAAATTTCCGGTTCCGTAACAACAATTCTTTCCTTATCCGGAGCTGCTGCAACACTGATCGGTGGTAACCTGGCTGATAAATACGGCTTCAATAAGACGATCCGTCTGGGTCTTGTTCTGGTAATCCCAAGCCTGATCGCAGTGACCATGTCCAGAAACGTACTGCTCTGTACAGCACTGCTGATCCCAACATCCATGTTCCTCAACTTTGCATTCAGCCCGTCCGTGGCTCTCGGTCAGAAATTCATCCCGAACCACCTCGGACTTGCATCCGGTATCACAATGGGTCTCGCATCCAGTTTTGGCGGTGTGATCTCTCCGATGCTTGGTAAAGTTGCTGACAATATGGGTATTCCGGTTGTTATGTGGATCCTTGTTGCAATCGCAGTTGCAGCTTGCATTTCCTCATTCTTCGTTCCGGACGCTCCTGAAAATGTAGAAGCATAAAACAAGAAACAAGGGATTTCCCAAAAACAAAAAAGGGACTGTTTTCAAAACAGTCCCTTTTGCATTCATTTAAAGATTAGTCCTCTTTACCCTCTTCGTAAGCTTCGATGATGCCTGCGATTCTGTTGAACTCTTCATCGCTCTCGATGTCAACCAGCTCGAACTCCTCTTCATCTGCATCTACGTACTCGTAAATATAGCCTTCTAACTCATCGTTTTCGAAGTCTGTGTCTTCATTTGCACCAACTACTACAGAAAGGTACTTTTTACCTTCGATCTCGTATAAACCAGCTACGAGGCATTCCTCGGAAGCGCCATCTTCGAAATCAAGTGTGATAAAATCTAACTCGCAGTTTAATTCTTTACAGCTCATAATTTCCTCCTGAAATTTGATATACTTTTCATGTCGAAACCAAACTACCGTCTTACGCCGCCAGATTTCGGCACCTCATATATTATAGCACACGATAGGTGGTTTCCACAAGCAGAACTATCCGGCAGAATTCAAAGTTCGTACAATATCCTTTACTACCCATCGGTATGATACACCCGTAAACACAGCTGCCGCTACCCATGCTGCCGGATGACAGAATACTGCCAGTGCGTAACTTCCGACTTTCATCGCGATCACTGCTACGGTCAGTCGCGCCACCAGTTCTGCAAATCCTCCCATCATTGGAAGAAAACCGTAACCACAGCCCTGCATCACATTACGG
>JAFYOD010000023.1 GCA_017556515.1 Lachnospiraceae bacterium | reverse complement strand
GAGATACTGGACAGAAGAGTACCATGTAGACGGATTTAAACTTTCCGGAGTGGTTCCGAAAGAAGCCATTGCAGCGGATCCGTTTTTGAAAGATCTGAAATTGTTTGCAGATGACTGGAACGGCGTGCGTTCGAAACGTCTGGCGGAATACAATGACAAATTCCAGATGGATATGCGCCGCATCCTGCGAGGCGATCAGGGTATGGTAGAGAAGCTGATGGCCTGGACCATGAAGAATCCGGCTGACCATGCAGTGATCAATTTCATGGCCAACACCAACGGATTTACCATGATGGACATGGTTACCTATGATGAGAAGCATAATGAGGCCAATGGCGAAGGCAACCATGACGGTACGGATTACAATGCCTCCTGGAACTGCGGTATCGAGGGTCCGACAGATAATGAGAAGATAAATAAACTGAGAAAGCAGCAGCTGTACAATGCATTCCTGATGCTGCTTCTGAGCCAGGGTACACCACTGATCATGGCTGGTGACGAGTTTGGAAACACTCAGTTCGGAAATAACAATGCGTATTGTCAGGATAATGAGATCAGCTGGCTGAACTGGAACCAGCTGGAAGAAAATTCTGAGTTGTTCCAGGTAGTAAGAGAATTCATCCGTTTCCGTAAGGAACACAAGCTGTTCCATATGGATCATGCAGCAAAGCATGCGGATTATAAATCTCTGGGCTGTCCGGATGTGTCCTTCCACGGACAGAGTGCGTGGAGACCGGATCTGGAATATTTCAGAAAACAGCTGGGAATCATGTACTGGGGAGCTTATGCAAAGAAACCGGACGGAACTCCGGATCAGAACTTCTACGTGGCGTACAATCTCCATTGGGGTACTCACAAGCTGGGGCTTCCTAGACTTCCGAAAGGTCTGGTATGGCAGGCTCTTTATGATACCTCCGGCGGTGGCGCGATCGTAAAAGACCGCATCTATGCACAGATCCCGCCATATACGGTAGTGGTATTTATCGCATTGGAAGAAACCGGATACTGCAGCTACACACTTCCGATCGGAGATGTGACACTGGTTTGTGAAAAGGGCGATATCATTGAGCTTTGTTTCGGAAAAAATGCTCCGACCAAGATGATCGAGGCAGGCATGATGGAAGACAATCTTCCTATATTAGAGAAGGCATACAAACAGCTGAAAGAGTATTTTGTGGGAGAGAGAAAAGAATTTGATCTTCCGCTGGATCCTGTAGGAACCGAATTCCAGATGAAAGTTTGGGAGGCTCTGCAGACCATCCCGTATGGTGAGACAAGAACTTACAAGGAAATCGCGGAGCAGATCGGAAATGCCAATGCCAGCCGTGCGGTAGGAATGGCAAACAATCGCAACCCGCTTCCGATCTTCATCCCGTGCCACAGAGTTGTGGGTGCGGATGGCGGAATCGTGGGCTACGCAGGCGGAACTGATGTGAAAGCAGCTCTGTTAGAGTTAGAAAAGAAATACTAAAAAATAAGGGGAAATCGATTGCGGTCGATTTCCCCATTTGTGTCTTATTCCGGATAAACCAGCTGGTTTTCACCAATATTTTCCAGAACTTCCTCATAATATTTCTTCGCAAGGTATTTTGCCATCGGAAGATTCAGATCCAGGTAGTTTCCGCAGTCTCTTGCAGCAGCGCCCGGGATCTCACCCTCGTAATCGCGAACAAATGCGAACATTTCTTTTACGAGCGGAACCACATCTTTGGATGTGTAGTCACCAGCCAGGATCAGATAGAAACCTGTACGGCAGCCCATCGGTCCGAAGTAGATGGTCAGATCCTTGTAATCCTTGTGGTTTCTTAAAAATGTTGCGCCAAGGTGCTCGATGGCATGCATTTCAGCAGTATTCATAACCGGCTCGAAGTTCGGGCGAGTCATGCGGAGATCGAAAGTTGTTACTTTTGTTTCACCTACCATGTCCTGACGGGAAACATAGATGCCCGGGAGCAGAGTCAGGTGGTTGACAGTAAAGCTTGCAATTTTTTCCATACGTATAGAATTCCTTTCTTTAACGAGAAATCTCGTGTTATGTTTCATTTATCTGTTCTTATTATAATGGGGAATTCGGAAAGATACAAGATTTTGTCTTGTATCAAAAGAAAAGTTGTAATATAATGTGAAGTAATTGATTTCTGAAATCAGGCAAATTCTGAAAAAGGATCTGCTCAGAGAAAATGATTATATAGTAGTAAGGAGATAGATTTATGTTAGACGGAAAGAAAACCTTATTCAGCGGTATGCAGGCCACAGGTAATTTAACAATCGGTAACTACCTTGGAGCGTTAAAAAACTGGGTTACGATCGCTGATGAATATCAGACATTTTACAGTGTAGTAGATATGCACTCCATCACAGTTCGCCAGGATCCGGCAGAGCTTAGAAAGCGTGCAAGAAACCTGCTTACACTTTACATTGCAGCCGGCCTTGATCCGGAGAAGAACTGCATCTACTGCCAGTCCCATGTATCCGGCCACGCAGAACTGGCTTGGATCTTAAACTGCTTCACATACATGGGCGAGTTAAACCGTATGACACAGTTCAAGGATAAATCTGCAAAACACGCAGACAACATCAATGCAGGTCTTTTCACATATCCGGTACTGATGGCAGCAGATATCCTTCTGTTCCAGGCAGATGTAGTTCCGGTTGGTCTTGACCAGATGCAGCACCTTGAGCTTACAAGAGACATCGCAAACCGTTTCAACAACATCTATGGCGATGTATTTACAGTTCCGGAACCGTACATCGGAAAAGCAGGTGCGAAGATCATGAGCTTACAGGATCCGATGAGAAAGATGTCCAAGTCCGATGAAAACCCGAACGGCAGCATCTACTTAATGGATGATCCGGATACGATTATCCGTAAGTGTAAACGTGCGGTAACAGACTCCGTTGCATGCGTTCGTTACTGTGATGAGCAGCCAGGTATCAAGAACCTGATCGATATCTACTGTGCATGTACAGGCAAGACACCGGCAGAGGTTGAGGCAGAGTTCGACGGTAAGGGCTACGGCGACTTCAAGATGGGTGTTGGTGAGGCGATCGTTTCCGTACTGAAACCGATTCAGGATAACTACAACGATCTCACAAAGAACAAAGATTACATTGACAAAGTGATCAAAGAGAATGCAGAGAAAGCATCTTACTTCTCCAACAAGACATTAAGAAAAGTTCAGAAGAAAGTTGGTTTCCCGGAGAGAATTCGTTAATCCAAATATTCGTATATTCCACGGCTGCGCAGATATCTGGCAGCCGTGTATTTGTAAATGGCCGATGAACAGGCAGGGAGGATAAGCAGTATGAAATTACTCACTTATATCGTTGGGAAAAAGGAAATGATCGGTGTCCTGAATCAGGAAGAAACCTGGGTATATCCGGTTTCTGCAGCAGGAATGGATTATGAAGATATGAAGGACCTCATCCGTGAGATGGGACAGTCTGAGATGGAGATGCTCCAGTTCATTCTGAAGAAAGATCCGCATGATGTGCCGGGCGCAGCTCCGATGGAAGATATAGTCGTTCTTTCTCCGATCCCGGAACCGGATCAGGATGTGATCTGCCTGGGCATCAACTATGCAGCGCATGCAGAAGAGTCTGCTAAGTTTGCAAAAGACAGCTTTACAAAGAAACACGCGAAACAGGCAATTTATTTCTCCAAGCGTGTGAACCGTGCGGTAGATCCGGAAGGCGGTATCTCTGCACACCGTGATCTGACTCAGCAGCTGGACTATGAAGCAGAGCTGGTTGTCGTGATCAAGAAAGATGCAAAAAATGTAAAACGCGAAGAAGTGCGCGACTACATTTTCGGATATACCATTATGAACGATGTCAGCGCCCGCGAGGTACAGACAGCCCACAGCCAGTGGTATTTCGGAAAGAGCCTGGACAATTTCACTCCGATCGGTCCGTGGATCACAACAGAGGATGCCATCGAGTATCCGCCGAAGTTAAAGATCCAGTCCAAAGTAAACGGAGAGCTTCGCCAGGATTCCAATACCGAGCTTTTCCTCAATGATATCGAGGATGTGATCGTGGAACTGAGCCAGGGCATGACTTTGAAAGCAGGAACTCTGATCGCAACAGGAACTCCGTCCGGCGTTGGTATGGGCTTTGATCCGCCAAAGTTCCTGAATGTGGGAGATGTGGTGGAATGTATCGTGGAAGGCATCGGTACACTTCGCAATACGATCGTGGAATAATGGAAAAGGTGGAAATGATTTATGATAGGACTGTATCCGGAATTTTATAACGATGTGTTTGGCCCGATCATGCAGCCGGGTTCCAGCTCCCATATGGCAGCTCCGTGCCGTGCGGGTTACCTCTGCAACTCCATTTTAGGAGAAGACGTGGCCGAGATCCTGGTAGAACTGGACAATGACGGATCCTTTAAGGGAACATTTGGTACGATGAATGAGGACCTTGGTATGCTCAATGGTGCCATGGGTCACTTACCGGATTTCAAAGGTTTCTTTGGTGTAAAAGCAGATCTGAAGGGACGTGGGATCCCGTACAAATTTGATTTCTGTACCATGAAGGAAAGTCCGCACATCAACTCTCTGAAATTTATCCTGACCGGAGTATCCGGTAAAAAAGCGTCTCTCGTTGCCAACTCCATCGGAGGCGGTATGATCGAGACTGTTTGGGTAAATGGTTATGAGTTTGTTGGAAAAGGTGACACTTATGTGCTTTGTGTATACGATGAAGCACGCAGCCTCGACCATGAAACATTGTATACAAAGATTTCTGCATGTCAGCCGGTTTTAGAACATGGAATCGGAGAAGGACAGAATAAAGAAAGCTATGGTGTTGGTCATATGCACTGGTTCAAGATCGATTCTGAACCGGTTGATCAGACAAAGGTAGAATTGGCAGAGTACTCTTACGCGGTTCTCAAACCGGTTCTTCCGGTACCGACCACTTCCACAAAGAAACCGCAGCTTTATCAGGATATGGTAGAGTGGCGCAGACTGGCGGCAGAGCAGGGAAAATCTCTTCCGGAAGTAGCCATCGATTACGAAATGGCAGCGTCCGGCTGGGACCGTGAGCAGGTGGTTTCCTACATGCG
>JAFYOD010000183.1 GCA_017556515.1 Lachnospiraceae bacterium | reverse complement strand
GAATTAGTCAAGGATTTTAGCAACTCTACCGGAACCTACTGTTCTACCACCCTCACGGATAGCGAAACGAAGACCCTGCTCCATAGCTACCGGATGGATAAGCTCGATAGTCATCTCTACGTTGTCGCCCGGCATGCACATCTCTGTGCCTTCCGGAAGCTGGCAAACACCTGTAACGTCTGTTGTTCTGAAGTAGAACTGCGGACGGTAGTTGTTGAAGAACGGTGTATGACGGCCACCCTCGTCTTTTGTAAGAACGTAAACCTGAGCTGTGAAGTTGTTATGGCACTTTACAGAACCCGGTTTTACGAGACACTGACCACGCTGGATCTCTGTTCTCTGAACACCACGAAGAAGAGCACCGATGTTATCACCAGCCTGAGCCTGATCAAGAAGTTTACGGAACATCTCGATACCTGTACATACAGTTTTTCTGGACTCTTCCTGGATACCAACGATTTCAAGCTCGTCGTTGAGCTTAAGTGTACCACGCTCTACACGGCCTGTAGCTACTGTACCACGACCTGTGATTGTGAATACGTCCTCTACCGGCATAAGGAACGGCTTATCTGTCTCACGTTCCGGATCCGGAATGTAGGAGTCAACTGCCTCGAAGAGCTCAAGGATCTTGTCGCCCCACGGACCGTTCGGATCGTTAAGAGCCTGAAGAGCGGAACCTTTGATGATCGGTGTGTCATCGCCCGGGAACTCGTACTCGTCAAGAAGCTCTCTGATCTCCATCTCTACGAGCTCAAGAAGCTCTTCGTCATCAACCATATCACATTTGTTCATGAATACAACGATGTACGGAACGCCTACCTGACGGGAAAGAAGGATGTGCTCTCTTGTCTGAGCCATAACACCATCTGTAGCAGCTACTACGAGGATAGCGCCATCCATCTGAGCAGCACCAGTGATCATGTTTTTAACATAGTCAGCATGGCCTGGGCAGTCAACGTGTGCGTAGTGACGAGCGTTGGACTCGTACTCAACGTGAGCTGTGGAGATTGTGATACCACGCTCTCTCTCTTCCGGAGCTTTATCGATATTTTCGAATGCAACAGCCTCACCTGTACCAAGTCTCTCGTGAAGAGTCTTTGTGATAGCAGCTGTTAAAGTTGTTTTACCATGGTCAACGTGTCCAATGGTACCAATGTTACAATGCGGTTTGTTTCTTTCAAACTTAGCTTTTGCCATTTTAAAAAGTCCTCCTTAAATTGCGCCCATTGGGCTATTATATAATTTAGGCTAATTTATATTATATTCGATTCGAAATAATTTTTCAAGCCCATTATTATACATTTATTTAATTATCCGGTCTGTGCATTGCTGCACAGACCAGTAATTTATTGAGGTTAATTATTTGCCTTTTCTTTCAGCAATGATCTTCTCGGATACATTCTTCGGTACCTGCTCGTATTTCTCGAAGAACATGGAGTAGTTACCACGACCCTGTGTGCTGGAACGAAGGTCTGTGGAGTAACCGAACATCTCGGAAAGCGGAACGTATGCACGAACGAGCTTACCACCACCGATATCATCGAAACCTTCGATACGGCCACGACGGGAGTTGATATCACCGATTACGTCACCCATGTACTCTTCCGGCATAGTAACTTCAACCTTCATGATCGGCTCAAGTAATACTGCGCCAGCTTTTGCCATAGCCTCTTTGAATGCCATGGAACCAGCAATGTGGAACGCCATCTCAGAGGAGTCAACCTCGTGGTAGGAACCATCGTAAACGTTTGCGTGAACACCAAGTACCGGGAATCCGCCAAGGATACCAGCCTTAGTAGCCTCTTCGATACCAGCGCCAACAGCCGGGATGTACTCCTTCGGAATAGCACCACCAACTACTGTGGACTCGAACTTGAATGTCTGCTCGCCGTTCGGATCCATCGGCTCGAAGTGAACTTTACAGTGACCATACTGACCTTTACCACCGGACTGTTTAGCATACTTGGAATCGATGTCAACACCCTTAAGGAATGTCTCTTTGTAAGCTACCTGCGGAGCACCTACGTTAGCCTCTACCTTGAATTCACGAAGGAGACGGTCAACGATGATCTCGAGGTGAAGCTCACCCATACCGGAGATGATTGTCTGTCCTGTTTCTTTGTCTGTATGAACGCGGAATGTCGGATCTTCCTCAGCAAGTTTAACAAGTGCTTCGCCCATCTTGTCCTGACCAGCTTTTGTTTTCGGCTCGATAGCGATATCGATAACCGGCTCCGGGAATTCCATGGACTCAAGGATTACCGGGAAGCGCTCGTCACAGATTGTATCACCAGTTGTTGTCATCTTGAAACCAACTGCTGCTGCGATGTCACCAGAGTAAACTTTGTCAAGTTCCTGACGTTTGTTAGCATGCATCTGAAGGATACGGCCAACACGCTCTTTTTTGCCCTTTGTAGCATTCAGTACGTAGGAACCGGAGTTCAGAGTACCGGAATATACACGGAAGTAAGCAAGCTTACCTACGAACGGGTCTGTCATGATCTTGAATGCAAGAGCTGCGAACGGCTCTTCATCGGAAGATTCACGTGTGATCTCCTCACCATCCATGTCAACGCCCTTGATAGCCGGAACGTCTACCGGAGACGGCATGAACTCGAGGATAGCATCCAGAAGTTTCTGAACACCTTTGTTTCTGTAGGATGTACCGCAGCATACCGGGATAGCCTGGCATTCGCAAACACCCTTACGAAGAACTGCTTTTAATTCCTCTGTGGACGGAACTTCGCCCTCAAGGTACATCATCATCAGTTCGTCATCTAATTCGCAGATTTTCTCAACGAGCTCGTCGTGGTAGATTTCTGCCTCGTCTGCCATATCCTCCGGGATATCGCAAACTGTGATGTCATCACCCTTATCATCGTTATAGATGTAAGCTTTCATCTCGAAGAGGTCGATGATACCTTTGAACTCATCTTCCTTACCGATCGGAAGCTGTAAGCAGATCGCGTTCTTACCAAGTCTTGTACGGATCTGATCTACAACGTTGTAGAAGTTAGCACCGATAATGTCCATCTTGTTTACATATGCCATTCTCGGTACGTTGTATGTGTCAGCCTGACGCCATACGTTTTCGGACTGCGGCTCAACGCCACCCTTTGCACAGAATACGCCTACTGCGCCATCAAGTACACGAAGGGAACGCTCAACTTCTACTGTGAAGTCTACGTGACCTGGTGTATCAATGATGTTGATACGGTGCTCGAGAGCGCCCGGTTTTACTTTTGTCTGCTCCTGTAATGTCCAGTGACATGTTGTAGCAGCGGAAGTGATTGTGATACCTCTCTCCTGCTCCTGAGCCATCCAGTCCATTGTAGCAGTACCTTCATGAGTATCACCGATCTTGTAGTTTACACCAGTGTAATAAAGGATACGCTCTGTTGTTGTTGTTTTACCAGCATCGATGTGAGCCATAATACCAATATTTCTGGTTCTCTCTAACGGATATTCTCTACCAGCCAAGGATTCGTCCTCCTTCTATTAGAATCTATAGTGAGCAAATGCCTTGTTAGCCTCAGCCATTCTATGCATTTCCTCTTTTCTCTTTACGGATGCGCCTGTGTTGTTAGCTGCGTCCATAATCTCGTTTGCAAGTCTGTCGATCTGTGTTTTCTCAGATCTCTTTCTGGAAAACATTGTGATCCAACGAAGGCCTAAAGCCTGTCTTCTTTCCGGCTTAACCTCGATCGGTACCTGATATGTTGCACCGCCGATACGTTTTGCCTTAACTTCGAGAACCGGCATGATGTTGTTCATAGCCTCTTCGAATACTTCTACAGCGTCTTTACCTGTCTTAGCAGCAACCTGCTCAAATGCGCCGTAAACAATTTTCTGAGCAACGCCTCTTTTACCGTCTAACATGATGTTGTTGATTAACTTTGTAACAACTTTGTTGTTGTAGATCGGATCTGCTAATACTTCTCTTTTCTGAGTATGTCCTTTACGTGGCACGTTACTTCCCTCCTTAATCATTACTGGATTATAACTGTTCAAGTCCTTCAACCGGTCTTGACCAGTTACATCGGATTAATTCCTCGGTACTCACATGTTTCCATAAAATGTGTTCGCGCTCGGATTTTTATCTATACCCTGCAACCTTACAGGCAAAATATCACCGGCACTAAAATTCGCGGATTCTTGTCCGCTCCCATTTTATTCCCGTTAGTGGTCCAATTAGTGTTTAATCGTTTTTATTATCGATTATTTTTTAACTTTCGGTCTCTTAGCACCGTACTTAGAACGAGCCTGTTTTCTGTTAGCTACGCCTGCTGTATCAAGAGTACCTCTGATGATGTGGTATCTTGTACCCGGAAGGTCTTTTACACGGCCACCACGGATAAGAACAACGGAGTGCTCCTGAAGGTTGTGACCCTCACCCGGAATGTAGCTTGTTACCTCGATACCATTGGAAAGACGAACTCTGGCAATTTTACGAAGAGCGGAGTTCGGTTTTTTCGGAGTTGCAGTCTTAACAGCTGTACATACGCCTCTCTTCTGCGGAGCAGATACGTCTGTAGCTTTCTTGTGAAGGGAGTTGTATCCTTTCTGAAGAGCCGGAGCTGTGGATTTTTTAACTGCTGTCTCTCTACCTTTTCTTACTAACTGGTTAAATGTTGGCATTCTTTTCACCTCCTGTGATATTGACTGTTCGGTTGCGCTTATTCAGCCTTATGCGTTTCGACTTTTTGGGCCTCTTATCTTTTTACATAAAAATGAGGCGCACTCGTCACACGCCTCATTATTATATACACGCTTTTTTCAGTTGTCAAGGAGAAAAATTCAAATTTTCCTTAAAAATACAAGGTTTTTTCAATATGACACGCCCGAGCACGTTGTCTCATTTTTGATTCTTGCTTTTTTTGTTCAATTTTGATATTTTCCTCTAAAAATTGAATGCATTTCTCATTTTATAGTCATCAGCCATCCAGCATGTTGACTATCATAAGATCCATATTCGGAAAGATCGAGATGACTGTCAGCATTCTTACGATCTGGAGCACGATCAGATTCGGGCTGTTAACTCCAATGTCTGCAGAGATCAGAGCCATGTCTGTTGCACCTGCCGGTGTTACCATCAGCATACTTTCACGCTTACTGATGCCGCATACCCTGTGAATGATGTTTCCGGTGATGAATGCATTGATCATGTAAATGCCGATGATGATCACGGCCGGGATGATCAGATGCGGAAGCATGTACAGAGTATCCAATCCAACAGAACATCCTATGTAAGCACCGCTCAGTACCTGAGCAGCGCGTTTGATCCATTTCGGATATACGATCGGAACTCCTGCCAGTTTCAGAACAAGAATCGTAATGATCGCGAATAACAGTGCACCTGACGGAACGCCAAGCTTTCTGCCGATCACGCCAAAAACACCTGCCAGAAGAAGTGTTCCGACTGTCATCGATACAGAACTGGTCTTCTGTTTTTTCTTTGGTTCATCAGATGCGCTTTTCTCAACAACCGTTTCGCCTTCGTCCTTTGTCACAAACATGATCAGACTTGGGAATACTCCGATTCCGACTACCATGCGGACGAACTGCATGATCACAACAGGCGGCATCTCTGCGCCAAGTTCAGATGCGATCAGAGGAGTGTCACCCATTCCGCCCGGAACGCAGCACATAAAGGAAGTGAGACGATCCAGCGGACCAAATTTGTAAACCAGAGTTCCGGCAACCAGATTCACCACTACCAAGGATGCGATCACCAGAAGAAACGGTTTGTAGATTGTCTTCATCTTTTTCAGATCGTCACGGTCCACGGAACTTCCGATAAATGCGCCAGCAATGATCTGAGCGATCAGTCTTGCGGTAAATGGCATTTCTGCCATTCCGGTTGTCATGGAAAGGATCGTCGTTCCAATAATACCGCCGACTAGTACTCCGCCCGGAACTTTCAGTTTCAGGAACAACATACCAACTGCCAGACTGGCAAGTAATGTTAATAAGATATTCGTCATAAGTATATCCCCCTTAGACTAAAATCTGTTTCTTCCTTATTTAGTCAGGCAGAACATATTGGTTGTTGTTTCGAGAAGAAGTTTGCCATTTTCGTCTGTAACAATACCACGCACAATAACGATGGAACGTCCACGTTTTACGATATCGCCTTTTGCAATGATCAGACCTGCGGATACGTTTCCGATGAAGTTTACGTGAGCACTCTGTGTCACATATTTTCTTCCGTCCGCACGCGCTGTCAGACCTGTGACTACATCAGCCAGGGAATAAAGCAATCCGCCATGTACCTGACCCATGATGTTTAATCCATCCGGATGTACTTCCATGCGGATCTCACTTGTCTCAGTGCCGATCTCTGTAATATACATATGGTTGTGCTGCATAAACGGATTGTTTGCAAGGTACTCCTCCGGGCTCAGCACGTTAAATTTCTTATCTTCCATAATAAAAACCTCCATACTTTCATTGTGACATAGAATGTCCATGAATATTCTTTGATAATCATATCATAATTATGCGGAATACTCAATATTAGGTAGGAGTTAGGTATGTACTTAATTAAATGTGGATTTAATTTAACAACCTTCTTTTCTTCTATAATAATAGTATTATACATACGACTGCTCTACATGTACCACTGCAAAGCAATTCGTCCAGTGCTTCTGCACCAGCTTCTCCATTCCTTCTTTCACTTCGTCGTTGCTCATGTCGAAGCCATGCGGAACAACCGCATCAAAAATCAGGTTTGTATGGGTCGGACCCTGGACCATGCGG
>JAFYOD010000182.1 GCA_017556515.1 Lachnospiraceae bacterium | reverse complement strand
GTCATAACAGCGGAAGATACTTTTTCAGGAATTCCTTTCTTAAAAATAAGACCGATCATGCTTCCGATGATAACGGTCATCGTATTTGCAAATACGCCTGTCATACTCATAAGATGCCTCTCCTTTTGCAGCGGATTGATTTTAGAAATTCTGTCACTTTAGTGTACTACAAATCTTGTGATTTGACTAGAGAAAGTGTATAATAGAAAATAGATTGTCCGCATTTTGTGGGGTGAGAAAGAAGATTACGGGAGGTTTATCATGTATTATAATAATGAAATTTGGGTAGCGTCCGCGGGAGATAAAAAGATTTCAATTGTTCCGAAAATGGCCAATCGTCATGGCCTGATTGCAGGTGCCACCGGTACCGGTAAGACTGTGACATTAAAAGTAATGGCAGAGTCTTTCAGTGACTGTGGTGTTCCGGTATTTTTAGCTGACGTAAAAGGTGACTTGGCAGGCATGTGCAAACCTGGTATCGACAGCGCGGACATGCAGGAGAGAATTAAGCGATTTGGCTTGGCAGAATGTGGATTTGATTATGAAGCATATCCGAGCTGCTACTGGGATATTTACGGAAAAGCTGGTATTCCGCTTCGTACTACGATCTCAGAAATGGGGCCGACACTTCTTGCACGTCTAATGGACCTGAATGCAACTCAGACAGCGATCCTTCAGATCGTATTCAAGATTGCAGATGATGAAGGATTACTTCTGTTAGATACAAAAGATCTCCGTTCCATGCTTCAGTATGTTTATGAGAATTCAAAAGAATATTCTGCAGTATATGGAAATATGGCAAAACAGAGTATTGCAGCGATCGTTCGTACTGTGGTTGCTCTGGAAGAAGCCGGAGGCGATCAGTTCTTTGGTGAGCCTGGCTTAAATATTCGTGACTGGTTCCAGACAGGAGCAGGCGGAAAAGGTATGATCAATATTTTGGATTGCCAGAGTCTGATCAACAATCCGACCATGTATTCTACATTTATGCTTTGGATGATGTCTGAGCTGTTCGAGACACTTCCGGAAGCAGGTGACGCAGAGAAACCGCGCATGGTATTCTTTTTCGACGAGGCGCATCTGTTATTTGAGGATGCTCCGAAAGCACTGTTACAGAAAATCGAGCAGGTGGTGAAACTGATCCGTTCCAAGGGAGTTGGTATTTATTTCATCACACAGAATCCGTCCGATATTCCAAACGATGTTCTTGCACAGCTGGGCAATAAAGTACAGCATGCACTCCATGCATATACACCGGCAGAAAAGAAAAAAGTGAAAGCCGCAGCAGAATCTTTCCGTGAAAATCCGGAATTTGATACAATGGATGCAATCTCCGAACTTGGTATCGGTGAAGCCTTGATCTCTTTCTTAGATCATGATGGCAGACCGTCTGTGGTGGAACGTGCAAAAATCTTACCGCCAAAGAGCCAGATGGGACCGATCAATGATGCGACAAGAAACCGTCAGATCCAGCAGAACAATCTTTACATCAAGTATGAGGCTGTAGAGGATCGCGATTCCGCATACGAACTTCTCACAAAGAGATTGGCTGCTGAAGACGCTGCAGCTCAGCAGGCCAAGGAGGACGCGCTTCAGGCAAAAGAAGCTGAGAAGCAGAGAAAACTGGAAGAGAAAGAAGCGGAACGTCAGAAACGTGAAGAAGAAAGAGAGGCTGAGCGTCAGGCGAAAAAGACAAAAACAGCTGTTAAGAGTGTAGCCAAAACTGCAACAGGTACCATTGGCCGTGAGATCGGAAACACCATCGGCAGTACGGTTGGCGGTAAATTCGGTAAGAAACTGGGTGGTAATCTCGGTGCTGCTTTGGGACGCGGTCTTCTGGATACATTATTTAAATTCTAGATCATAGGCGTTTTTTCAGCGATTTTCTTTTGCTTAGGATCCGGATCCGTTGATCAAGCAACTGAAGCCACGCGCATGAAAAAATGGTTAAAAAGATTTCCAGTGCACTTGAGATCAAAAAGTTTCCGAATATCAGAAGGATAGCGGTACATGCGATCGCCAGTGCCAAAAGCGAGATCGGCAATGAAAACAGATCAGGAGCCATCGCATATAATCTTACAGCCATCCGGGTAATGGACGTGTAAAAGAGGATCGTTGCAGTAAATGCAGTGACCAGGTGGATTAATGAAAAGAAAGGGTAACTCTGTGGACGATATGGAAAAAATACAGAGGTTACCAGCAAATAAGCAGAGACATCGGTCAGCACCAGTTCCGTTTCTATTTTCAGAAAAGACTTGGTCTGACCGATTGTGCGTTTTAGAAATCTATGATAAAATCGGGCAATGACAATGGCCCAGATTACCAACAAGACATTTTGGGGGAAATAAGCCCCGGCAACAGAAAAGTTGGAAGTGAACCAGTTTGTCTTTCCCGGCAGCAGAAATGTCAGTCCGGGGATTATGAAATAAGAAAGTAAGATATCCATCATCGCCTCCTGCGTATAGTATGCACGGGCGCGAATATGTGATACAGAAAATCATAGGGAATTTAACATGGAAAAATTAACAGGAACAGGACTTCCGGAAGCCTTTGTGGAGAAAATGCAGAAGCTTTTGGGAGAAGAAGCAGAGTTGTTTTTTGATAGTTATGATCATGTGCGCAGTTTCGGACTGCGTGTAAATCCGTTAAAATGTGGAAATCTGATCCCGGATCTTGTAAGTGAGTGGAAAAAGATCCCGTGGGCAAGCGAAGGTTTTTACTATGATGAAACCGTGCGCCCGGGAAAACACCCATACCATGAAGCCGGAGTCTACTATATCCAGGAGCCAAGTGCGATGGCGGTTGCGGAAGCATTGGAGCCGAAGCCGGGCGAGCGTATTTTAGACCTTTGTGCGGCACCGGGAGGAAAGAGCACACATTTGGCAGGAAAGATGGATCAGCAGGGACTTTTGGTATGCAACGAGATCCATCCGGCCCGTGCCAAGATCCTTGCTCAGAATGTGGAGCGTATGGGAATTGCCAATGCGGTGGTAACTAATATGGAGCCGGCCGGCCTTGTGGATACATTTACCGGATTTTTTGATGGCATCGTGGTAGATGCGCCTTGTTCCGGAGAAGGTATGTTCCGAAAGGACGAAAATGCCCGCAATGAATGGAGTCCGGATCATGTGATCCTTTGTGCAAACCGTCAGGACGGGATCCTGGACTGTGCGGCACAGATGCTGCGAGTTGGCGGACGAATCGCATATTCTACTTGTACATTCTCTCCGGAAGAAAATGAACAGGCAGTGGAGCGTTTCCTGGAGCGTCATCCGGAGTTTCATGTAGAGCGTCCGATCTGTGCGGAACATTTTGCAGAAGGTCATCCGGAGTGGTGCAGTGACCAGACAGCTGCATCCGCAGCCAATATTCAGAACACAGTCCGCATCTGGCCACATAAAGTAGATGGAGAGGGACATTTCCTGGCACTGCTTGTAAAAGGGGAGCGTTCTGAACGAAAGACAACAGAAAACGTAATGATCCGAGTGGAAGAAAAGCCAGCGAAAACAGGAAAGAAAGGGGCCAAGGGAGCAGGAAAAAATCCGCAGACCGACCTTAGTGATTTCCATACATTTTGCGAAGAATTGATCATAGATAAAGAAATCCTTGCAAACGGCAGACGTTTCCTCACATTCGGAGATAACCTTTATTTGATCCCAAATGAGATGCCGGAGATGACAGGTTTAAAAATCCTCCGTCCGGGACTTCATGTGGGAACATTGAAGAAAGGACGATTGGAGCCGTCCCATGCACTGGCGTTATTCTTAAAAGAAGATATGGTTAAGAAGTCTCTGGAAATCGGTTCCGGAGAACAGGCAGAGCGTTATCTCAAGGGAGAGACATTATCCATTCCGGAAGAATCCCAAAATCTGAAAGGCTGGGTTTTGGTAACTTGTGATGGGTATTCTCTTGGATTTGGCAAAGCAGACCGCGGAGTTTTAAAGAATCATTATCCGAAAGGACTTAGAAAGCCGTAATATGAATATTTGGGAAAATACAGATCTGATCCGTGCATTGCAAAAAGAAATCCCGATACTGACTGCAGAGATCCAGGCATTGTATCGTGAATTAGACCGTAAGTTTCATCTGAATGGTGCCAAAGTTCCGTTGACCTTTGGTTTAGACAAGGACCTTCTTGGTTCTTACACACAGGCAGGGATCAATGAGGAGGAGCATTTTCATTTTTCATTGTTGTTTGTAGGACGTTCTTTGGAGCATCCGCTCAGTAAAGAGGACCGTCATGATCTTTATAAACATGAGTATGCGCATTATATGCAGTATCATTATCCGATCCCGAAGGAATATCTCTGGCAGCCGGGTATTCATGGAAGTGCATGGAAATATTGCTGTTCCCTGGTGGGAGCAGTTCCTACCCCTTATTACAAGGCGGGAGAGGCGTTGATAAAACCGGATTATGAGAAGGTGTTAAAGAATCCGATCCATGATAAAACGATCCCGATCCGTGATACTTATCGAAGAGAAAAAGAATATCAGGATCAGAAAAACCGTACGGTGCAGTTTCAAGTCGGAGAGGTAATCCTCCATCCGAAGTTTGGAGAGGGAGTCATTGAACAGATCGAGCAGATGACAGGATCCGTACGACTGTATATTCGATTTAATGAAGATATAAAGATGATCGACCAGAAGTGGCTGTTAAAAACAAAATATCGGAAAATCGGAGACAGAGCCGATTCTTAACATGAAAAAAGGAAGTACTTGCCTGAAAGATCATCAGGTAAATACTTCCTTTTTTTGATCAGAAATATCCGGAAACAAGGCTGCCATATCGTCCGGCAGCGGAGCATGGAATTCCATCACTTCCTTTGTGATCGGATGGGTAAACTTTAAATATACGGAATGCAGTGCCTGGCGTTCCATATATCGATAGTCCGGATGATATAAGAAATCGCCCGGAAGCGGATGGCCGGCATACTTCATATGAACACGGATCTGATGGGTCCTTCCTGTCTCTAAGAGCAGGCGAATATAGGACAGATCTGTTTGTTCGTTGTAGGATAGTGTTTTATAGTGTGTGACAGCAGATTCCCCGTGTTCATGATCCACCACTCGTTCAATGGTGGAGCCATCTTTTCGAGCAATTGGAGCATTAATCGTCCCGTAAGTATCTGTTTTTCCACAAACAATGGCAGCATATTCACGATGGATCGCATGATCCTTCACTTGATCGGAAAGGATACAGGAACTAAGCATATGCTTTGCAATGACCAGAAGTCCGGAAGTGTCTCGGTCCAGACGGTTGACTGCGCGGAATACAAAATCTACCCCTTTATTTTCCATATAAGCAGCAATTCCGTTCGCCAGTGTATTTCCATAATTTCCCTGAGACGGATGAACCGGCATTCCGGCAGGTTTGTTGATGACCATGACATGGTCGTCTTCAAAAAGAATGTCCAGGTTCATCGGGACCGGAATGATCGCGTCGGATCCTTTTTTCTCGATCAGTTCCACTCGGAGAATATCTCCATCCTCCAGAATCCGATTGGAAAAAACAGAAGTTTCTCCAATAAAGATGCAATCCGGAGTGGTTCGCAAATGGAGACGAAGGCGGCTGGAATAACCCTGTTCAGACAAAAATTGTGATATCTTTTTACCGGCATCAGCCGGTGTGATGGTATAAGTAAATGTCGTTTTCATAAGGAGAATTCTACCATAGGAGATTTTAGATGACAAGACCGCATATATTGTAAAAAATGTCAGGACGACAGAAATGAAGATCAAACAATGTTTTTGTATGATTTTGTTTACTGTATTTATGATATTGTATACAGAAAACAAGGCATTGGCAGGAACAGACCGAGACAGAGAAGCGGTTTCAGAACCTCAGCTTTTTTCCCAGGCAGCGGTTCTGATGGATGGAGATACCGGACGGGTATTATGGGGGAAAAATGAAGATATGGTTCTTCCGATGGCCAGTACGACAAAAATCATGACTTGTATTCTGGCACTGGAAAATTCCGAGTTAGATGATATAGTAACGGTGTCCGATTATGCGGCCTCTATGCCGGATGTCCAGTTAAACATTCGAAAAGGAGAAGAGTATCGTATGGAGGATCTGTTATATTCTCTGATGCTTGAGTCCCACAATGATTCGGCAGTTGCGATCGCAGAGCATGTGGGAGGCAGTGTGGAAGGGTTTGCAGAAATGATGAATCAAAAGGCACGAGATATCGGTTGTGTCAATACAAGCTTTGTTACACCGAATGGTCTGGATGAACATGGGCATGCAACAACTGCAGAAGAGCTGGCATTGATCATGCGTTATTGTATTGAATGTTCACCACAAAAAGCTCTGTTTTTGAAAATTACACGTGCACCATCGTATACGTTTTCTGATCTGGAACATACGCGTTCCTTTTCTTGCGTCAATCATAATGCACTTCTGACATCTATGGACGGAGCATTGTCAGGAAAGACCGGCTTCACAAATAAGGCCGGGTATTGTTATGTCGGGGCAGTGGAAAAAGAAGAGAAGATATTTATTGCTGTATTGCTGGCCTGTGGCTGGCCTCCATATAAAACATATAAGTGGCAAGATATGAAGAAATTGATCACATACGGAGATGAAGCTTATGATTACTATGAAATAGTCAGAGAAAAGCTTCGTGTTCATGTAATTCCGGTGGAAAAGGGGAATGTAAATGAGGTGGAGGTGATAATCGATGATACGGAAGTTGCATCATTGAAAGTTTTGATGAAAAAAGAAGAATCAGTAATCGTAAAATCAAAGCTGGCAAAATGTCTGACAGCCCCGATAGAAGCAGGAATGATCGTTGGTCAGGTGGATTATTATTTGGGTGAGGATCTGATCATCAGTTATCCGATCCGGACGAACGGGCAAGTGGAGATTTGGGATCCGGAATTTTGCGTAAAAAAGCTTTTAAACCATTTTCTGTTCTGCTATAATGAAAGATAAGGATTTATTTTGGGAGGAAATGCAAGATGCATACACAGCTGACAAGAGAGAGCGCCATTGCGCTTTTAAGAAAACATAACAAGGATGATTTCCATGTGCTTCATGGCCTGACAGTAGGAGGCGTGCTGAAATGGTACGCTGCTGAGCTTGGCTATGGTGATGAGGCGGATTTCTGGGAAATCGTTGGAATCCTTCACGATATCGATTTTGAGGAATATCCGGAAGAGCATTGCCTTGTGGCTCCGCGTCTGCTTGAAGAAGGCGGTGCGGAAGAAGAGGTGATCCATGCAGTATGCAGCCATGGTTTTGGCCACCGTCCGGAGGTAACACAGAGTCCGGACCACGAGATGGAGAAAGTATTATACGCAGCAGACGAGTTGACTGGTCTGATCTGGGCGGCAGCAAAGATGCGCCCGTCCAAGAGCACACAGGACATGGAAGTGTCCAGCTTAAAGAAGAAGTTCAAAGACAAACGTTTTGCAGCAGGATGCTCCAGAGAAATTATCTCCGAAGGTGCAGATAAACTTGGCTGGGAACTTGCAAAATTGTTAGAGATGACTATTTTTGCGATGCGTTCCTGTGAAGATGCTCTGAACACAGAGATGGAAGCAATGGGACTTCATGCATAAAGAAAGATAACAATAAAAAGAGATGTTCTTCCTGAGAGGATAGAACATCTCTTTTTTATCTTTCAACAATGGAAACGGTCATTCGGTGCGGCAGACACACCAGCATTTCTCCGTTCATAGAGATCTTTCCCTGTTTTACACAATCCTGGTTCGGACAGTTGGCTTCTGCGATCCAAACGTTATGATCCTGAATAACCAGAAGGTTCGTGCCTTCAACATTTTCGTCGGTATTCGGATCTGTTATGATCGGATAAGTAATATTTTCTGAAAGATCAAATGTTTTCAATAAGGTTTTATTCGACTGCTGATCAATAACAGAAACTTCAACAATTGCACCCGGATCAGAGAATAGAATACGGTTTGCGAGGCTGGATCCACAAATGACAAGAAGGATCGCGATTACAAGATAAAACTCACGCTTCATTTAAGAAATCCTCCATTCCCTCTGAATAATAAATGTTGTAATCTTCATCAATGAAACATCCATAAATACCGTCCAGGGAATTGATCAGCTCCATGCCGGCCTCCAGACCGAGAGAGAAGCAGGTTGTAGAAAGACCGTCTCCGTCAGCAGAGGATCCGGACAAGATCGTTACAGAGAGGAGATCATTTTCATATGGGTAGCCTGTAGCCGGATTTAAGATATGATGGTAGTGATTTCCGTCAAGTTCAAAATAGCGTTCATAAACACCGGATGTTACCACAGACATATCTGCAATATTTGCAATGGCAAATGTTTCAGATTCGGATGCAAAAGGCTTTTTCAATCCGATCTTAAAAGGATCTCCGTTCGGTTTTGAGCCGATGCAGAGAACATTTCCGCCCAGATTGATGATCGCGCTCTTTACTCCGCGATCAACCAGAAGTTCCTTGATCTCATCTGCGATATATCCTTTGGCGATCGCTCCCAGATCAAGCGTTGTATCAGGGGTAAGAAAGGTCAGTGTCTGATCCTCCACAAGCAGCGATTCGTAGCCGATCTTTGAAACAGCATCTTCTAACTGCACAGGATCCGGAAGAACTTTGTTTCCGGACGTGAAATCCCAGAGACTGCTGGCCGGTTCGATGGTGATATCAAAGGCACCGTCGGATCGCTCACAGTAATTTAAGGCAAGAGATAAGAGTTCTGCTGTTTGTTCAGAAAGCTCAACTGTCTGCTTGTCAGGTGCTCGATGGTTCAGATGGTAAATCTCGCTGTCCTCCAGAGTTCTGCTGAACCGGGATTCTAAGTCTTTACAAAGTGCCATTGCATCGTCTAAGATAGTAATATCTGTGGTGTCGTAGAGTTTGATGTCGACAAAGGTATTTAGTAAAAAATCGGTGCGCTGGATCGGTTCTTGCGAACTTGAAGGCAGTACAGTTCCACAGCCGGACAGGTTGAGGACTGCAGATCCGATCATCGCGCATAACGATAATCGTAACCAATGAAATGTATTTTTATTCATAAATATACCAAACTTTCGTGTTCTTAGCTTCGTTTCATTCTAACAAATGAAGGATACAAAGTCAAGAAAACCGAAAGAAGGGGAGAGGAGCCTCAATGATGAAAAAGAAACAGACTGCGAGAACGGTCGCATTGTATGGAATACTGATCGCCCTGGCCATGGTATTAAGTTTTGTGGAAACATTGATCCCGATCCCGCTTCCGATACCGGGTATCAAGATTGGTCTGGCGAACTTGGTAACGATCGTTGGGCTTTATCTTGTCGGAATCCCGGGAACTGTCTGTGTGACTGTTCTGCGTGTTATCCTTGTTGGTTTTTCCTTTGGAAATCCGTACAGTATGGTCTATGGTCTGTCGGGAAGTTTTCTCAGTTTGTTGGTCATGGCGCTCATGAAAAAGTATCATGTATTTTCTCAAGTGGGGATCAGTATTCTGGGAGGTTTGTTTCATAATATCGGTCAGTTGGTCTTTGCTGCCGTCATTGTTCAGACTGCAGGCGTGTTCGTATATCTGCCGACACTTTTGACAGCAGGATGTATTGCAGGCGCGATAATTGGAACAATAGGCGGGATTATGACGGAAAGACTTATAAATTTCACAAAAAACCTAGGGTAAAACGATTGTATTGTGAACGTATTTTTATTATAATAGAATGAATGAAACTGGGTAATTGGGGAGATTTTTATGCTGAATGAAGATAAGATCAGACTGATGACAGGAATAGCCATGTATGAAAAAAAAGCAGAAAAAGATGTGTTCCCTGTCACTCGTTATTTTAAGAGTGATTATATCGGAAGCCATCTGATCCGCTCATTTATTACATATACATTTACTTGTCTGATGTTCGTGGCAATTTGGATCCTTTATCAGATTGAAGATATTTTTAATATGATGGATATTTCCATTCTTATGGCTTCTGCCAAATATATCGGTATTCTTTATCTGATCGGACTGGTATGCTATTTGCTGGTAACTCTGGTCGTATATTCCAAGCGATATAATCTGGCATCGAAAAGTCTGAAGGTATATCAGGCAAAACTGCGCAGGCTGGAGAAAAATTATACGACTCCGTCCGAGCAGAATGGAAATGAGGAGGAACGTCAGTCATGATGGAGCTTTTGGTATTTAAAGATAAATTGAGACGATTTTATGGGAAATATAGTTTATATATTAACCCACTGATCAAATTTGCAGTTGGATACGTGGCGTTTTATCTGATCAATTCCAATGTTGGTTTTATGACACGTCTGAAAAACCCGCTGATCCCGGTGATCATGGGACTGGTGGCTTCCATCGTACCGTATGGACTGACTGCATTTTTTGCAGGCTGTCTGCTTTTGGTGCACGTGGCGCAGGTGTCTCTTGAAATCGCACTGATCATTGCCGTGTTTATGGCGGCTGTTCTGCTGCTTTATTATGGATTCCGTCCCGGAGACGGTTATCTGCTGTTGCTGACACCGATGTTGTTTTTCTTTAACATTCCATACGTGATCCCGCTTCTTGTGGGACTTTCCGGCGGTATCGTATCGATCATTCCGGTCAGCTCCGGTATTTGTATTTATTATATTATCATGTATTTAAAGCAGAATGCGGGTGTCCTGGCAGGCAGTTCTATGTCGGAAATGGCCGATCGCTTTATACAGATCGCAAAGAGTGTTTTCGGAAATGAACTCATGTGGGTCATGGCAGCAGCATTTGCGGCAGCGATCCTGGTTGTGTTTATCATTAAAAATCTTCCGGTCGATCATGCGTGGCCGATCGCGATCATTGCAGGTGTGATCACACAGCTGATCGTGATCTTTGTGGGCGATATGAAGTTTGAATTACCGATCAGTGTAACTGCTATGGTGATCGGAATGGTGGTTGCAGTTATCCTGGCACTTATCTATCAGTTTTTTGTATTTGCTGTAGATTATACAAGAACTGAGTATCTGCAGTATGAGGATGACGAATATCATTATTATGTAAAAGCAGTTCCGAAAATCGCGGTATCCGCACCGGACGTAAAGGTGCAGCGCATTTATACAAGAAAAGCTGCAAAAACAGAAAGAAAACAGGAACATTAGAAAATAAGATGGAGGTGTTGAGATGACAGAATATGTATCACGTGTATATTCGTGGATCGCGTATGTTCCAAAGATGATCACTTTTACGAATATCATTGAGATTCTGCTTCTCTCTTTCCTTATATACAAGATTTTATGCTGGGTTCAAAATACGAGAGCGTGGACACTTTTAAAAGGCGGTTTTATCATCCTTGCCTTTTACCTGCTGGCATCTTTTTTCCGATTCACGACGATTACCTGGATTATTAACCGTATGGGTCTGATCGCAGTGATCGGTGCTTTGATCATATTCCAACCGGAACTTCGCAAAGCATTGGAGCAGCTGGGAAGTCAGAATATTCTCCGCGGATTTTTTATTCCGGAAGAATTTCGCGGGCCGGAGGGCTATACAGATAAAACGGTTAATGAGATCGTCCGGGCTGTGTATGAGATGGCGAAAGTTAAGACAGGTGCCCTGATCGTTATTGAGAAAGAGATGTCTCTCCGTGAAGTTGAGCATACAGGTATCGAGGTAGACGGCATTGTTACAAGTCAGCTACTGATCAATATTTTTGAACACAATACTCCTCTTCATGACGGAGCTGTGGTGATCCGCGGAAATCGTATTACAGCAGCTACCTGTTATCTGCCGCTTACAGATAATCTCAGCATCAGCAAAGATCTTGGTACAAGACATCGAGCAGCACTGGGTATTAGTGAAAGTACGGACAGTATGACGGTTGTTGTGTCAGAGGAAACCGGTCGTGTTTCACTGGCGCAGGGAGGAGAACTGAAGCGTATCTCAGATCCTGAAGTTCTTCGCGCGGCACTGACCGTAGAAAATGGTGAAGAAGTAACGACCGGACGGTTTAAAATCTGGAAGGGAAGAAATAAAAATGAAAGAAAAACAGAATAAGCGTCGTGGGCTTAAGCTTATTTCGCTTCTTGGTGCTTTTCTTGTATGGCTTTGGGTTGTAAACGTTGCAGACCCGGTTATGACGGACACGGTTGAGATCCCTATAGAGATTCAAAACGGAAACATCTTAACGGATAATGGTCTTACCTATGAGATCGTCGGTAAGAAGACAACGACGGTTTCCTATGAGGTTCATACGACCAATGCTTATCGGATCCGTTCATCAGATTTCCGTGCATACGTAGATATGACAGAATTATGGTCTGTGACGGGATCTGTTCCGGTAAAAGTAGAGGTTCTGAGCAATGCCAGTTATCTGGTATCCAGCCCGGTCAGCAAGACTACTGCGATCAAGATCGAGACAGAGCCGCTTCAGACAAAACGATTTGAGTTAAATACGATATTAAAGGGTGAGTTGGCAGACGGTTTCCAGGTTGGTGAGATTAAACTTTCACCGGATCATATTTATCTGCAGGGTCCGGAATCCCAGATCGGCCAGATCAGCAGCGCCGGTATTGAGTTCTCGATTGATGATCTGAATTCCGAGGTATCCGGTGTTTCAATCCCGCGCTTCTATGATGCGAATGGAAATCGTATCGAGCTGAGCAATCGCATAGAAAAGAATTGCGACAGTGTAGATTACACAATGGAAGTTCTGAAAGTGAAAGAGTTGACGTTAGACTTTGAAGTGACCGGAGAGGTTACTGACGGCTACCGTTTTACAGGTGTGGAATGTGAAGTGAAGACGATCCCGGTAGCCGGACTGAAATCGGCACTTGCTTCTTTAAACACGTTAACCATTCCTGGTGATATTTTAAAACTGGATGGTGCAAGTACAGACGTTGTGAAAACGGTTGATATTTCTAAACTTCTTCCAAACGGAGTAACATTGGCCGGTTCTGAGCGTAAAGAGATCAATGTTACCATGACAGTAGAACGCCTGGAAGACGAAGTATATCTGATCGAATTGGATTCTGATTGTTTCGTTGGCGGAAGCGATGAATACGTTTACCGTGCAGATCCAAATCGTGTCAGTGTCCGAGTTCGTGCGCTTCGTGAAGAACTGGACAGCCTGCGTCTGGACGCAGACGATGTGCTCATTGATGTGTCTGATCTGCCAGAGGGAGTACATGTGATTCCTGTTCGGTTTATCACAGAACTGGATCCGGCTTATGAAGTTGTGACTGTTGGTACATGCAGTTTGAATGTTACAAAGATGCCGGATGGTCCGGGAGCGACAGCATCAGCGGATGAAGAGCGTACAACAGAAGCGGAGTAAGTATGGTAAGTCAAAATGTGAAAATAATAAATCCCACCGGTCTCCACTTGAGACCGGCTGGGATTCTGTGTAAAGAAGCTTTGCGTTTTCCGTGTTCAGTTAAATTCCGATTCGGAAATACGGTTGCAAATGCAAAAAGTGTTCTCAGTGTCCTTGGAGCATGTGTGAAAAGTGGAGATGAGATCACGATGATGTGTGATGGAACCGATGAGGAAAAGGCTCTTTCAGAGATGGTCGCTCTCATAGAGAGAGGTCTGGGAGAATAATTGCATATGTTAGCATATATGATCTTGTATGGCGCCGGTATGTTTTTTGCATCCTGCGCCCATTACTATATGTCGGGATGCTGCATCATTCTGGCAGCATGTTATCTATATTTTCGAGATTACTTGAAAAGTAGAAACCCATTGCACCTTCGCGGCCTGTTTTGTGCATTCTGGGTGGGAGGACAGGGAATTTCCTGTTTGAAACTTAGTCGGCTGCAGACAAACTGGAGTTTGGAAACCTGGGTATGCTTTTTTGCAGCACTTATGGTGTTCTGGATCTCATATGAGTGTGTTTCGAAGAAAATTGGAACGAATTCAAAGACAGTGGAAGAACAGGATCTCGGATATGGACTTGGATTATTTACGGCAATCCTTTTATTGACTGCAGTCTGTGCAGCGGCATTTACCCTGGAGGCAGTTGTATTGGGATATATCCCGTTTTTTGTTCGTGGAGTGCCGCACGCATATTCCTATTTCCACATTTCCGGAGTCCATTACTTTACAGTTTCCTGTGTCCTGGTCCCGTCTATGTCCGTGGTTTTATTTGTGACGGAGAAAAAGCTTAGTATCGGAAAGAAAATCGTGATAGGTATCGCGACTTTGATCGCACTGGCGATTCCGGTCCTTTGCGTATCGCGATTCCAGCTGATTTTTTCAGTTATCTTGGCAGTTCTGACTTTTATGCAGGTCAGTGGTGTAAAGAAGATCCGTTATCTGTTTATGGCAGCAGGGACATTGATCCCTTTATATGTGATCTTAACGATCGCGAGAAGTCATGATGTGACGTATCTGAATGGGATCTTTGAGATGAAGAATGGAAATACACCGATCTTTATCACGCAGCCGTACATGTATATAGCGAATAACTATGATAACTTTAATTGTCTGGTAGAACAGCTTTCGGAACATACCTTAGGTATAAAGGGACTGTTTCCACTCTGGGCGTTGACCGGACTGAAGTTCATAAAACCGGAATTAGTGGCGTTTCCACTCTATACAACCAAGGAAGAATTGACCACGGTTACCTTATTTTATGATGCATACTACGATTTTGGTATGATAGGTGTGTGTATCTTTGCCGGACTATTGGGGATTTTTGCCGCATGGCTTTCGAAACGTGTGGAAAAGAGGGGGAATCCGTTCTGGCAGGTATTTTACGGACAGGCAGCATTATATTTCATGTTGTCATTTTTTACCACGTGGTATTCCAATCCAACCACCTGGTTTTACTTTGCAGCGACAGGAGCTGCAGCGGTTTATGTAGAGATCATCAGGAGAGTACAGAAACCGAAACTCTCTTAGAATTATCCAACTGATAAAACAATCGGAGGTAATAACTATGGTATCAGAGAAGATGAAGCCATTTATGGCAAACAATTCTGCAATCCGTGCGATGTTTGAGGAAGGAAAGCGCATGGCTGCAATTTACGGAAAAGAAAATGTATATGATTTTAGTCTTGGAAATCCAAATGTTCCGGTTCCGCGCGTAAATGAGGCATTATTAAATGTAATTCAGGGAGAGGCGTTCAATGAGCTTCACGGTTACATGAGCAACGCCGGATACGAAGATGTGCGTCAGACAATTGCAGATTCTTTAAATAAACAATTTGGAACAAACTTTTCTTTCAAAAATCTGATCATGACCGTTGGTGCTGCCAGTGGTTTAAACGTGATCCTGAAAAGCATCCTTAATCCGGAAGATGAAGTGATCGTGTTTGCCCCGTACTTTGTAGAATATAATAGCTATATCCGAAACTACGATGGTAAGGTGGTAGTGGTTTCTCCGGATACTGAGACCTTTATGCCGAAACTTGCAGAGTTTGAAGAAAAGATCACTCCGAAAACTAAGGCAGTCATCATCAACAGTCCGAACAATCCGACAGGTGTCGTATATTCCGAAGAAACTTTGATGGCACTTGCGCAGATCATGAAAAAGAAAGAAGAAGAGTTTGGAACATCCATCGTGCTTCTTTCTGATGAACCATATCGTGAACTGGCATATGGTGGAATTGATGTACCGTATGCAACGAAATACTATCACAATACAATTGTGTGCTATTCCTACAGTAAGTCTCTTTCTGTTCCGGGAGAGCGTATCGGTTATCTGGTAATTCCGGATGAAGTAGAAGACAGTGAAATGCTGATCGGTGCAGCTACCATTGCCAACCGTATTTTAGGTTGTGTAAATGCTCCGTCTTTGATCCAGAAAGCCATCAAGTATTGTATTGAACACGATATTTCTGTGGATTTAGAGGCTTATGAAAAGAATCGTAATCTGCTTTACAATGCACTGACAGAGTATGGTTTCACTTGTGCAAAACCGGATGGCGCATTCTACCTGTTTGTGAAATCTCCGGTTGCAGATGAAAAAGAGTTCTGTGAGGCTGCGAAAAAACATCAGGTTCTCTTTGTTCCGGGAAGTTCCTTTGCTTGTCCGGGATATGTGAGAATTGCGTACTGTGTTTCTTATGAGCAGATCGAACGTTCCCTTCCGGCGTTTAAAAAGATTGCGGAAGAGTACGGACTTGTATAATTGAAAAACTCCTTGGTTTCCGAATGATTCGGATCCAAGGAGTTTTTTGTTCATGGGAACGGGTTAGTTTAGTTCTGCGATCCTGGTAATACCGACATAGATGTGTGAAATTTTGTACCATGTGGCAAAATCAATGACTCCGGTAACGGGAAGACCAAAGATTGACTGAAAAGCCTCAACAGAGCGGGCCGTGGACGGTCCATAAATTCCATCAATCCGGATCCGAGGAATGGCAGAATAAATACTGGCGATAGAATCCAATTGTTCTTGAACTTGACGGACTTTTTCACCGGTACTTCCCACTGTAAGATCAGCTCTGGGCCAGGAGGCCGGAATTCCTGAAATCTGTTCTGCGGTATTAATATACATATCACTTCCGTAAAAATATCGCAGGATCTCGATCGGGCTGTAACCTCGCTCTCCCAGCTCACATGAACCCCATTGGGTCATCCATCCCGGGCAGCTTACTTTGCGACCGTCGCAGTACTGGGTTAGGATCGGCTGTTTTACTTCCGGTCTGGAAAGATAATTATCAAAAATATCATCAACGATTACAGATATCGATTCATAAATGTTTCGTCCCGGAATCCACTTATGATCATAGGCAGTGGAAGAGGTGATCGTAAAATCGTAGCCTTGATTTCGATAGAATTCTGTGTATACGCGATTTAGTGTGAATGACATAATGGCCAGAATATTGGCTGTGATGGTGCTTTGAGGCCATGTGGCGTATATCTCGCTGGATGCTACATTTTTTATGTAGTCTCGATATGGAACATAATAATTGCGGGCAGAAGAATTCGAGGGAACTCCATCATGTACCACGATTGTTTGTGGAACTACAACACGAGATAAGATGATCTCTCCGCTTTCCGTGATCGGCTTTATTTCGGCTTCCGCAATTTTGGGCGGATATGTCCCATAGAGTGTATGATCCGGAATCAAAACAAGGTCTTCTGTACCTGTGCTTGATTCAGACAATGGAGTCAGGCGTGCATTTTGAATGGCTGTTGTGTCTGCCAGAATTTCGGTGCCGGAAATGATGAGGGGCTCAAATCCGGGTGCAATGATCCGAAGGGTATATTCTGCATATGGACGTAAGTCTTGTGGGATGAGGCTGAGCTCTAATGGGGGCGCTTCTAAGGAAATGGTGTCAGTTTGACCGGAACGATTGGTCGTAAGTTCTTCTATAGTTTGTTCCGGATCGTCAGATTTTGAAATCGAGACAGAAGCGTCCGTGATCGGAAAGTTGTTTGAATCGGAAACAACATCTATCTGTAAATATCCTGTCGCCATTTGTTGCTCCATAAAAGAATGTTATGACAATATATGCGTGCTTGAGGGAAATCATGAAAAAATGCATCCGAATGTTTCGGATGCCTGATAAAGTATAATTGATCTAATTGGTAAAGAGAATCTCCCGGTAATCAAAACCGTCTTCGGCACGATTGTGGGAAAAAAGTTTTTAATTCCTGAGTTCTGATACTGGAAGCAGCATCAAGTGTATCATCAAATTGGAACAAATAGAAAGTTTAATATGTTGAAACTGCAAGATTCTCGTAAGAAACGTCTGCGAACAGATTCCGTGGCATTGATTGGATTTACGTTGAGTGCTGTCTGGTTTTATGGTATAATTCCTATGTTAAGGATTTGAAAAATAATAAAAATGAAATAGAAATCTTTACGAAAAAAGGAGCAGGATCATGAAGCGCTATAAGTATAGGATATTTGAGATTATTCAGATTGGGAAAGATCATGATATGCCGAGCATTACTTTTGATTTCTTTATTGCAGGTGTGATCGTAGTCAATTTGTTCGTGACCTTGTTTGAAACGTTTGATGCATCCATTCCATATATGGACCTTTTGGAAACGATCGATTTTATTACGATGGTGATCTTTGCAGTGGAATATGGATTGAGAGTATGGACAGCAGAGTTTCTTTATCCAAAGAAGAGTGCATTGACAGCGAAGCTCTCCTATATGAAGTCTTTTTATGGAGTGATTGATCTGTTTAGCTTTTTGCCGTATTTTCTGCCGATATTTTTCCCGATGGGCGTTGTGGCATTCCGTATGCTGCGTGTGGCAAGAATTTTTCGATTATTCAGGATTAATACCTACTACGATGCATTTAACGTAATTACGGATGTTTTGAACGATAAAAAAGATCAGATCTTTTCTTCCGTATGTATTATTTTGATCTTAATGGTGGCTTCTTCTCTCTGTATGTACAGCTTAGAACATGATGTGCAGCCGGATAAATTTAAAAATGCATTTTCCGGAATATGGTGGGCAGTTTCTACATTGCTGACCGTAGGATATGGAGATATTTATCCGATTACGGATGCTGGCAGAGTGATCGGTATTTTAATCGCATTTCTGGGAGTGGGCACAGTGGCAATACCAACGGGTATTATTTCTGCCGGTTTTGTAGAGCATTATACAAAGATGAAGACTGTAACAGAATATTCTGACGGAGCAGACCTTAGATTTATCTCATTGCTGATCGATGAAGGGCATCCGTGGGAAAATCTTCAGGTGAACGAAATTTATTTTCCAAAGGGATTGATCCTTGCCGTGATCAGCCGAGGAGGAGAAGTTGTTGTTCCGAGAGGTAATACAGTTCTTTGTGCAGGAGATAAACTGGTTGTGGGTGCTGAGGGATTCCGTGATGAAATTGGCATCAAGCTTCGAGAACTTGTTCTGAGGGATAAGCATCCGTGGGCAGGAACAGCGATCAAGAATCTTGATATTTCCAGACAGACATTGATCGTTATGGTAAGACGCGGAGATAAAGTTTTAATCCCGAATGGTTCTCTGGTTCTTGAAGTCGGAGATATGGTGGTTTTATATACAAAGAAAGATATTCGAGGCAGCGTAGAAATAAAGATATAAATGGGGGAAATGAAAATGGGTGATACCAATAAAAAATATTTGCTCGGAACAAATGAAAATGAAGCGTTCATGAAAGAAATTCGTGAAGAATTATTCCGATTTGGACATCAGTTTCCGTCTCCGGGCGGCGGATCCTATTATCTTGGAGACGATGGTACTCCGTGGAAAGAACGTCCGCGTGAGACATGGATTACAAGCCGTATGATCCACGTATACAGTATTGCAAGTTTTATGGGTCATGAGGGCAGTGAAGCACTGATCGATGCAGGTTTAAAGGGGTTATCAGGCGAACTGCGCGACAATGAGTGCGGTGGCTGGTATGCAGGTCTGACAGCGGAGAACGCAGTTTTGCCGAATAAACAGTGCTACGCTCACGCATTTGTGATCTTGGCATCATGCTCTGCCGTACTGGCAGGAAGACCGGGGGCCAAGGAACTGCTTGCAGACGCATTGGAAGTATATGACAAATATTTCTGGAATGAAGAGGAAGGCCTGTCTTGCGACACCTGGAATACAGAATTTACAGAGTTGGACGAGTACCGTGGTATCAATGCGAATATGCATACAGTTGAGGCATTTCTGGCAGCGGCAGATGTGACTGGTGATGAGAAGTACAGAGAGAGAGCAGGAAGGATCATCGAGCATGTGCTGGCCTGGGCAGAAGGGAATGACTGGAGAATTCCGGAGCATTTCACAAGCGATTGGACTCCGGATCTGGAGTGCAATGCAGATAAGCCGGACGATCCGTTCAAGCCATATGGTGCGACTCCGGGTCATGGTCTTGAGTGGTCCAGACTGATCGCACAGTGGGCTCTTTCTACATATGAATACGATCCTGATGAAGCTTACGCATATATCGAAAAATGCGAGCACCTCTACAATCAGGCAATTGCAGACGGCTGGAATGCAGATGGAGCTCTTGGTATTGTTTATACAACAGACTGGAATGGTAAACCGGTAGTTCGTGATCGCATGCACTGGACTCTTTGCGAGGCGATCAATACTGCAGCTGTGTTATATCATGCGACAGGAAAGAAACAGTACGCAGATGAATATGCGGAGTTTATGAAATATCTGGATGAGGTGGTACTGGACCATATCAATGGTTCCTGGTTCCACCAGCTG
>JAFYOD010000181.1 GCA_017556515.1 Lachnospiraceae bacterium | reverse complement strand
TTAGATTACGTATTATATAGATTTGTCCCAAAATTCCAAATTAGTCCAAGAAATAAGTTTGACAGATTTTCTTGCTTTCGTAATATCTGTCCAATTTGTTAAAATTCACGCCACTACATTGTAACAATTTAAAACATTAAAGTTGCGCAGATATTGGATCAATAGTATAAGAAATAGAAAAAATATCCCAATATATTCAATAGTCTGAAAACAATGGTTTCGAAAATGGTTAAAAAAGTATGAACAAGCATTAGAACCTTGACAAAAGGCGTAACAAATTATATAATATGCGTGTAACAAAACGTAACAATTTTGTAACAAATCAAAAAAGGAAATGTAACAATGATTAAGAAACTTTTGAAGACCATCGGACTTTTTTCAGTATGTACACTGCTTATGACAGCAGCTCCGCTTGTAGCATTTGCGGACCAGGAAAATCCGGAATATCAGACCAGCACATCCATGATCGTTCGTGTGGAAGCGGACGTTGTAGATGTATATACAGAGACAGATCTTGAAGCTTCTGTTATTGGCCAGGCCTCCAAAGGCTCTACATATGACATTATTGAAGTGATCGACGGTGAATGGGCGAAAGTCCAGATCGGAGAGAACGAAGGATATATTAACACAATCGAAGCTGCTGCAACAGTAGCTGAGACTGTAGAGGAAGTTGTTTGTGATGCATCCGAGATGAAGAGAGAAGAAATCGTAAATCTTGGTATGTCATTCGTAGGAAACCGCTATGTTTGGGGCGGTATGGATCCGAACAAAGGTGCAGATTGCTCCGGTTTCACACTGTATATCATGAGAGAGGTTGCCGGTATTACTCTTTCTCATTCTTCCAGAGCACAGGCAAACGAAGGACGTAAGATCAGTGCAGATGAGATGCGCCCGGGCGACCTTGTTTTCTACGGAAGCGGAAAGAAGATCGATCATGTTGCGATCTACGCTGGAGACGGTATGATCGTACATGCATCCAATAAAAAAGACGGCATCAAGGTATCTCCGTGGGATTACCGCAAACCGATCAAGATTGTAAACGTACTTGGTGATTAATTTAGATATTTACCGTAAGGTTAACAGAGGATAAAAAGGATTATAAGAAAACCGCCGACAGACTTCCAATCTGCAGGCGGTTTTTCGCATTATTATGATTTGATTAGTTTAAAGACTTTTGCTTTTTCCAGTGTTTTTGCCACCAGATAGAAGATCAGGGAATCCACCGGCCACTGAACCAGGTTTTTGATCACGCGTCCCGGAAGGAGAGCGATGAAGCCTTTTCCGTTGATCGTGGACAGCAGGTATGTTCCAAGAATAATGTTGCAGACAACGGCAACAATGAATTTGGCGATCAGCATACGCGGAAGGCTGAGCGGTTTCTTGTAGAGGAACATTCCGTAGATGAATGCTGCCAGCATGGCGCTGAATGTGAAGCCCGGCATGTATCCGCCGTCTGGTTTGAGGATGAATTTCAGAACATCCATGGCTCCGCCGAAGAATGCGCCTACAACCGGTCCGAACAGATAGTCAACCAGTTCATTTGGAAGTGCGCCAAATCCGATCTTCAGGTTTGCAGATACGCGGATCGAAGCGACGTAGCTTAAGATGATCGACATGGCTCCAAACATAGCGCAGCAGGTGATGGTGCTTACTTTTTTGAATTCGTGGTAGGATTCAGAAATCAAAGCAAGTAATTTTTTCATAAAAAATACCTCCTTTGCAGAAATCTTACCGCAGCAGGAGATACGTGGAGACGGATCTTCTGAAGCAGCGGGATGCGACTGATGCACCGCAGGAAATTGAGTTCAAACATTCCCTTCGTCCGGTCGGCAACTCCCCGTCCGCCCGGCACTTAACGCGCACAAGTCTACTCTGCAGTTGTTTTTTGTTAATTTTATCATATCATAGCTTTTTGCGAAAAGAAAGTATAGTTTTTTAAGATTGGAACCATACTAGAGTTGTAGTCAAAAAAAGCAGCGCAGTTGTGCTGCAAACAGCTTAGGAGGTATTTCTCATGTCTAAAAATAACTATGATATGGACAACAAAAATCAGAACAAGGGTCAGAACAGTTCTAAAGACAGCTACGATTACAGTCAGAATTATAGCCAGAATAAGAGTCAGAACAGCTCTAAAAACAGCAAGGATTGCAAAGATAAATATTAATGGACGGCTGACGGCGGCGGAGAATCATCTCCGCCGTTTTTTGTGTCATGCCCATGAACGGTGGAATATCTTATTATTGAAAAGGTGGACAACGGAGGTGTCTATGTTTTCAATTATTTCAATGAGGCAGCTGGAGGTGTATCTGGAGCAGAAACTGGATCATAGGCTGGACTTTACCCTTCTTGATGTGCGGAGTGTTCAAGAGTTTCGAAATGGGCATTTACTGACCGCAGTCAATATTCCGATGGAAGCGGAGATGCTTTGGGCAGGAGACCGACTGGATGGGATAAATGAGGAAATACCGGTTATTGTATACTGCACACATGGAAGCAAGAGCCTGATGGCGGCGCGGATCCTGGACAGCAAGGGGTATCTTGTGATGGCGGGTGCAGGCGGACTTGCCAGCTATCGGGGGAAGTATTATAAAAGCATTTGACAGACATTTGCAAAGCCCTTAAAATGAAAGGGAATCCTGTTATATTTACAAAACAAGAGAAAAACGGAGTGAATGCTTTGGAAAGATTTGAATTG
>JAFYOD010000180.1 GCA_017556515.1 Lachnospiraceae bacterium | reverse complement strand
TACGGCTGGGGCGGTGTGAAATTCCTTGGACTGATGGTGATCATGCTGGCGGCAGGATACATATGGGGACGTTTGATCGGGAAATACCGGGAACAGAACATTGGCAAGTGGGTATTAGGAGCAGCGTTGGGAATGAATGTCCTGACGCTGGTCCATTTTAAATTTGCGGATGTGTTTCCGATCGGAATCAGCTTCTACACATTCCAGATCATGAGTTATCTTGTAGATGTGTACCGAGGAGAAGTTCCGGCACAGAAAAATCCGGTAGATTTTGCAGCATATGCATCCATGTTCCCACAGTTGGTGGCAGGCCCGATCGTGCGATATGCCGATGTGGCCAAGCAGTTGGAAGCAAGAGTTCACAGCCTGGATTATGTGGCAGTCGGTATCCGTACCTTTATCCTTGGTCTTGCAAAGAAAGTTCTGATCGCCAATACGCTTGGTGAACTTTGTGATATATTCCGTGCTTCCAATGACAAAGCTGTGTTGTTTTACTGGATCTATGCAGCGGCATTTACGCTGCACATTTATTTTGACTTCTCCGGATACAGTGATATGGCGGTAGGTCTCGGAAAACTGTTTGGATTTGATTTTATGGATAACTTCAATTATCCGTATATTTCCAAGAGCATTACAGAGTTCTGGAGACGCTGGCATATTTCCCTCAGCAGCTGGTTCCGTGATTATGTATACATTCCGTTGGGCGGAAACCGTGTTTCCAAAACTCGCTGGTTCATGAACATTTTTGTAGTTTGGTTCCTGACCGGTTTCTGGCATGGTGCAGCCTGGAATTTTATTGCATGGGGACTTGGTTTTGCTGTGATCTTGGTTATTGAGAAGATGTGGCTTCTGAAAAAACTGGAGCAGGTCACCGGTTTACCGGCACAGATCTTCCGTCATGTATATGTGATGGTCATTGTCATGATCAGCTTTGTACTGTTCAATGCGACGGATATTGCTGAAGCAGGAACGTACATTTCCTCCATGTTTGGTATGGATAATATTGCCCTGACTTCTGCAGAAACCATGTACTATCTGAGAAGTTATCTGGTGGTATTTGTGATCGCAGTGATCGGTGCAACTCCGATCCCGAAGAAGTTTGTATACAGGATGCAGGAAACCAATGGTGGAAAAGCATTGGCAGGAATGGCAGAACCGGCCGTCTTGGTGATCTTGCTGATGGTTGTGACAGCATATTTAGTGGATGGATCTTTCAATCCATTCTTATATTTTAGATTTTAATCAGGAGGTCATGAGATGAAGAAAAAATCAATGGTTGTGACTTCCGTGATGGCTGCAGTGTTCTTTGGCTTTTCTGCTTTGGCGTGGACAAAAGAAAGCGATGCGTTTTCAGACAGTGAACGCCGTGAGCTGGCATCGTTTCCGAAATTTTCCATCGAGACAATGATGGACGGCTCATTTATGGAAGATTTCGAAGCGTATACTCTGGATCAGTTCCCATTCCGTGATCTGTTCCGCAGATTAAAGGCCAAAACTGTGTTTGAAGTGTTAGGTCAGAAAGACAACAATGATATTTATATTGCAGACGGACACGCATCTAAGATGGAATATCCGCTCAGCAAACCCATGTTAGATCATGCAGCGGATCGTTTTGAATACCTTTACGAAACTTATTTGCAGGATGCAGAAAATATTTATTTTGCGATTGTTCCGGATAAAAATTATTTCCTGGCAGAGCAGAATGGATATTTGGCATTGGATTATGAAGAACTGTTCGGCTACATGCAGGAACAGACTTCTTATATGACAACCATCGATCTGACAGGGCAGTTAAAACTGGAAGATTATTATTTTACCGATACCCATTGGAGACAGGAGAATCTGATCGATGTGGCAGATTATCTGCTTACGTCCATGGGTGTGACGGCTGAGAATGAAGAGTATCAGACTGTTGAACTGGATCTTCCATTTTATGGTGTATACTATGGACAGGCAGCTCTTCCGATGGACCCGGATACACTGAAGTATCTGACCAATGAGATGTTGGAAGAATGTAAGGTGTACACTTATGAAACCGGGAAGCCGGTGGAGATCTCGATGTATGACATGGAAAAGGCGAAAGGCAAGGATCCGTACGAGATGTTTCTTTCCGGTACCAGACCGATCCTGACCATTGAAAACCCGCATGTGGACAATGGGGAAGAACTGATCGTATTCCGTGATTCCTTCGGAAGCAGCCTGATCCCGCTTTTGTCAAAGGGATATGAGAAGATCACCATTCTGGATATCCGTTATGTGAACAGTTCCATGTTGGGACAGTTTGTAGAATTCGGAGATCAAGATGTATTATTCTTGTATAGTACGATGCTGCTGAACAGCAGCCTGGCATTAAAATAATCATTATGGCGACAGAGACTTTTTCTGAAAGTTCTCTGTCGCTTTTTCTTTTGTCTGACTTCATAGTATGGTATAGTAGAGACAAAGATAGGAGGTACGATTATGAAAAAAATCCCGCGTTTTGAAATTGAGCAGATCCTTGCAGGATTAAAGGGCACTTGTGGTTTATATATTGAACATCTGGGGACCGGAGAGGTCTATGAGGTGAATGGAGATAAAGTCCTCCCATCTGCAAGTGTGATCAAGGTCCCGATGCTGGCATTGTTGTTGAAAGATGTTCATGACGGCGTCTATGACTGGAAGGAACCGCAGATTATTTCCGAAGAGAATACCGTTGGCGGTTCTGGTATTTTGTACCATTTAGACCGTTATTACCAGCCGTCTTTGGAATCTGCGGCAAAACTCATGATCCAGTTAAGCGATAATATGTGCACAAACCATATCATGGATCTGATCGGAATGGAGAGATTCAATGAATATTGGATAGAGCAAGGATATCCGAGTTTCCGTCTGATGAGAAAGATGATGGATTGGGCAAAGATCGCAGAAGGAAAAAATAACTTCCTGAGCGCAGGAGATATTGGCCGTTTGTTGGTGCAGATCGGTCGAGGAGAAGTGATTTCCAAGGAAGTCTGTGATACGATCATCCATATCATGCGTGGTCAGCAGCTTCGCGGAAAACTTCCTGCACTGATCCCGTCTGTGCCGGGCTATATGCCTCCGGAAGCATATGAAACCGTTGCAGAAGGAATGGTTCTTGTAGCATGCAAATCCGGAAGTGTTGCGAAAGTTAGTCATGATGTGGGCATCTTTGATCTTCCGGACGGAAGTCGTTATGTCATTGCCATGCTGACGGCAGATCTAGAAAAAGATATGGATGGAACGACTGCAATTTCTCAGGTATCCAAGGTTTGTTATGATGCATTTAAATAAATTTTGAAAATCAAGAAATAATTGAAAAAAATGGTTGACAAACAAGTTAGTCTGTGCTAACTTATACGAAGAGTTAGTTAAAACTAATTCTTAGAACATTGGAAAGCAGGAGACTATGATGACATTATTAGATGCACAGCTCGGTGAAGAATATATCATCAGAGAAATTGTAACAGATGATGAAGAACTGGATGCATTTCTTTTCTCTTTAGGCTGCTATAGCGGAGAGCCGATCACGGTAGTCTCCAGAAAGAAAAGCAGTTGTGTGGTTTCTATCAAAGATGGAAGATACAACATTGATAATCAGCTCGCAGAAGCGATCTTGATTTAAGAATATAGAAATATATTGTGGTGAGTGATCACCACATATATTTTGATGAATAGTTAGGTTAAACTAACTGATAAGCATGGAGGAAGAGAAATGAGAATTGCTTTGACAGGCAACCCGAATAGTGGTAAGACTACTATGTACAATGCCCTCACAGGAAGAAGTGAGAAGGTTGGTAACTGGGCAGGTGTTACCGTTGATAAAAAAGAAAGTCCGATCAAAAAGAATTATTATAGTGGAAGCGAGGAATTGATCGCAGTCGATCTGCCGGGCGCATATTCCATGTCCCCGTTTACATCGGAGGAAAGTGTAACCAGCAGCTATGTGAAGAACGAGCATCCGGATGTGATCATCAACATTGTAGATGCAACAAACTTAAGCAGAAGTTTATTCTTTACCACTCAGCTTCTGGAACTGGGCATCCCGATGGTAATAGCCTTAAATAAGAGTGATATTAATGAGAAGAAGGAAACTGAGATCAATGCAGATAAACTTTCTCAGAAATTAGGCTGTCCGGTAGTCAAGACAGTTTCCACAGTGAACAGCGATAAAGGTCTTGCCGAAGTTGTGAAAGTGGCTGTTTCCTTATATGGAAAAGGTCAGAAAGCTCCGTATGCACAGGGCGATGTGGATATGAGCAGCAAAGATGCGGTAAAAGAAGCGGACAGAAAACGTTTTGAGTTTGTAAATCAGATCGTGAAGGAAGTTGAAGATCGTAAAGTTCTTACTAAGGATACAAATTTCCAGGATAAGATTGACGATATCCTGACTAATAAATTTTTGGGTATTCCAATTTTTGCGGCAGTGATGTTCCTTGTGTTTGATATTTCCCAGTCTACATTGGGACCGTTCCTTGCGGATACGTTGGTTGCATGGATTGAGATGTACCAGGAATCCGTTGCCGGAATGGTGGAAAGCACTTCGCCGTTTTTACAGTCCCTGTTAGTAGACGGAATTATCGGTGGCGTTGGTGCAGTGGTCGGTTTCTTACCGCTTGTAATGGTGATGTATTTCTTGATCGCCTTGCTGGAAGACTGTGGCTACATGGCTCGTGTATCTGTGGTTATGGACCCAATCTTCAAAAAAGTTGGGCTTTCCGGTAAATCTGTAATCCCGATGGTTATCGGTACCGGTTGTGCAATTCCGGGTATTATGGCTTGCCGTACGATCCGCAATGAGCGTGAACGCAGAGCGACAGCAATGCTAGCACCGTTTATGCCGTGTGGCGCAAAACTTCCGGTAATCGCATTATTTGCAGGTGCATTCTTCGAGGATGCGACATGGGTTGGTACAACCATGTATTTTGCAGGTATCTTCCTGATTTTCTTTGGCGCACTCTTGGTTAATAAAATCGCGGGACACAAGGCGAAAAAGTCCTTCTTTATCATGGAACTTCCGGAATACAAGGTTCCGAGCTTAAAGAGAGCATTTTTCTCCATGTTAGAGCGCGGTAAATCTTACATTATCAAAGCAGGTACGATCATTCTTGTATGTAACACAGCAGTGCAGATCATGCAGTCCTTTAACTTCCATCTTCAGTTAGTGGAAGAGGGAATGGAGAACACGTCCATTCTCGCAGGTATCTCCGGTCCGTTCTCTTACCTTCTGATCCCGATCGTAGGTTTTGCATCCTGGCAGCTGGCAGCAGCGGCGATCACTGGATTCATTGCAAAGGAGAATGTAGTTGGCACGTTAGCGGTATGTTTCGCGATCACAAACTTCATCGACACGGAGGAGCTTGCTCTTGTCGGCGGTGCCAATGAAGTAGCTGTTGCGATGGGACTTACAAAGGCAGCGGCCCTTGCATATTTAATGTTTAACTTATTCACACCGCCGTGTTTCGCAGCACTCGGTGCGATGAACTCTGAGATGAATGACAGAAAGTGGTTCTGGGGCGGCGTGGCGCTTCAGTTTGCAACCGGATTTGTTGCGGCATTCGTTGTATATCAGGTTGGTACTCTGATTACAGAAGGAACATTTGGAGCCGGATTTGTTCCGGGAATTATTGCAGTGGCAGTGATCATTGCAGTGGTTATGATCCTCATGAAAAAAACAGAACGCAGATAAGGAGTTTCTATATGGCAGATATGATTGTAATAACAATTCTGTTGCTTGTAGTCGGGTCAGCAATTTACTACATCAGAAAAGAGAAAAAACGAGGCGTAACTTGTATCGGCTGTCCGCACGCAGGAACCTGTGCGAAGAAGCATCAGGGTGGCTGTGACAGTCATCACACTAATTAGAACGAAATAAGCAGAGAGGAAGATTTCAAAATATCCGGAATCTTCCTCTTTTTCTTTTGTTTTGGAGAAAATTATGATACAATGAACGAATGAATCCGCAAAAGCGGAAAATGTAGGTTAGGGAGAAGTTACAATGGAACAGATGAATAAAGCGGAAAATATTATTTTATCCGATATTTTTAATGCGATCAAAACATTTCAGGCAGGAAAAGGAGAAGTAGAACTGTTTGCTGTTACTAATGCGTTTGCACATGCAATGCAGGAAAATAAGCAGTGTCTGGTTTTATTCCGCACACAAGAGCAGGATGGACAGGAAAAACGTGCATTTGCCATGATGGGAGATAAGGCAGGTCATGTGCTCTTCCCGTTATTTACAGATATGACAAAGATCCTCCCGCTTCAGCAGGCACTGGAGAAACAGGGCAGCCGTATCGATATTGGTGTGATGAGCTTAAAAGAACTGCTCACGATCCTCAGAGACAAAAAGATGTGTGACGGTATTATCGTGAATCCGTTTATGCAGAATTTTAATGCAACTCTTAGTTTCTTTACCAATCTGCTGGATGTAAAACCGCTGTCCCATATCACACTGATCGAGTCTGATACAATTAATTTACACACAGATGCGATCGTGTGCCCGACAGATGCGGAGATCAGCGGAAAGATGGCTTTGGATTCTGCGATCTGTCAGGCAGGTGGAGAAGGCTATGACGGTGTGATCCGTCAGGCTCTTCAGGGAGAAGCAATGGATATCGCTGATGTGACTGTGGTACAGGGACATGATCAGATCCACGGCAAGTACGTGCTGTTTGTTAACGTTCCGGATCCGTCCATGCAG
>JAFYOD010000179.1 GCA_017556515.1 Lachnospiraceae bacterium | reverse complement strand
TGACATCGCAAAAGGTGCTGCTCTCATGACAGGCACAAAAATGGAACTTCAGTTCGTGAAAGCATGTTCCAACCTGATCGACAACACAGTTCTCGAAGAAGTAATGCAGAAGAACCTGGATGCACTTGAGTTACCGACATACACAGAAGAAGAGATCGCATTTGCGAAACAGATGGCAGATACTTTCGGCGGAAACAAGATTGACATGCAGGCAGTATTAAACCGCTACGAGAAATCCAACAAACCGAAAGCGGAAGCAATCCTCGCACCGCACATCAACGACATCATCAGCACAGCGAAAGTGCCGCTTATGGACGTTGAAGTTGCAATGGCTGGTTCCACAGACGTTAGTGACGTAAGCTGGGTATGCCCGACTGTTCAGGCAAATATCTGTACTCTTGCAGCAGGTACTCCGGGTCATTCCTGGCAGGAAGTTGCACAGGGTAAATCCACAATGGCTCACAAGGGTATGTTATTTGCAGGTAAGGTTATGGCTGCAACAGCGATCGATGTTCTGGAAGATCCGGAAACAATCGCAAAAGCAAAAGAAGAACTTGCAAAACGTGTAGGTCCGGAAGGCTACATCGCTCCGATCCCGCAGGGCATCAAACCGATGGCGATCAACCCGAAAAAATAAGCTGAAACCATAAAAAAGCAGCTGCAACCCGCATATCCGGGAAGCAGCTGCTTCTCTTATTTATCTAATACTAGTCTTCAAATACCGGCTCGATCGGGCTTTCAAACACTTTGGAACCAACTGCGACTCCATCTACATGTGTCAGAATACCGTTTTCGTCAGTCTTGAATTTTGTACCGTCATCATCTTTTACTTCTTTGCCCTTCGTGATACGACCGGACTCATTTACAACATAAGTCTTATTTACGCCGTCGATCTTCATCGTGATCGCTGCATATTTCATACCATCTTCCGCTTCCTGACGTTTACCCATGTAATAAAGATAATTGTTCTTTACACCTGTGTAACCGCGTCCTGCACTGCTGCTTTCATTAAAATAGAATACGGACTCAGTTCCGTCTGCCTCTTCGATCGTCTCCTTACCTGTGATCGCAAGTTTGGAATCCGGATCAAAATAGTAGGAAGTGTATTCGCCTGTGTTAGCGATCTCGACTTTGCAAAGGCCGCTTACCGGGTTTCCTAATGCATCAAACAGATAGGACTTACTGTTGATACGTTTAAAATTGCTGGTAGATGCCTCTCCCTTCTCCGGGCCTACTTCCGGTGCACCATTGACACCAAAATAATACCAGACAACATCTTCACCGATCTCATCCTGGATCACCTCCGGCGGAACCAAAGATAACCAGCCTTTGATGGAAGCACCAAGTGTCGCTCCGGAAATTTCCTTCTCCGCAAAGTATCTCCAGCCTTCGATCGAATCACTGTCTGCACTTCTCACATCACCATTTAAATATACCCAGCCTGTCATCATCCTGCCATACTCGTCAAAGCAGTAATAATCTCCGCTGATCTTTACGACTCTGTACGGATCTTCACTTCCGCTGCTTTCCGGGCAGTACTTTTTGCCGTTGCTGCCAAAATAGAACCAGTATTTACCGTCTGCGCTCTCCGGACCCGCATACTCCACTGTCCAGTCGGATTCCTCTTCATCCGGTTCAGCAAGATATTTCCAGCCTGTCTTCACAGCGCCGTCATTTCCCAGATAATAGAGACTGTCCTCTGTCCAGCCAGTCTGCATCACACCGTCACCGTCAAACAGATAATTTTTTCCATCAATCTTCTTCCAGCCGTCTTTCGCTGCCTTTCCGCTGCTGCCGAAATAGAACCATGCATCCTCTGCATCGTCCTCATACTGCGGTTTTGTCTTCACCCACTGGTTACTGACCATAATACCGTTGGAATCCACGTAATACTCGTCATCTACCCAAGTGCTGATCGCCATCTCGCCTTTGTAGTTTAAATATCTCCAGAGGTTGTCTGCGCCTTTTCTCCACTCATCGCGAACTTTATTGTCCTTCGCGTCCAGATATGTCCACGCATTGTTGGACATCGTCCAACCTTCTGCCGCATATGCGCTCATCGCTGTTGTACCGAGCGCCAGCATCATAGCCAGAGTCAGTACCTTGAAACCTTTTTTCTTCATCTATATCATCTCCTTAGAATCTGCGCGTCTACTGCGCCTATCATAGAAATCTACATCATGTGTACATTTTATCAGTATCTAAAAAATTATTCAATATATAGAACCTTTCAATTCTCTTACGATTTCTGTAAATAAACGTTAATTAATGATTCCCCATTTGACAGTCTCTTCTGAATCCCTTATAATGTCATAGTATAATGAAACTTTAAATTGGGTAATTATGCCCGTTTTATTCTTGAAAGAAAGAGATGGTAAATAGATATGTGGATTGCAGACGGTTGGAAAGACTATGAAGTCATTGACTGTTCAAATGGCGAGAAGCTGGAGCGTTGGGGAAATTATATTCTTCTTCGTCCGGACCCGCAGGTTATCTGGGACACCGAGAAAAAAGTCCCGCAGTGGAGAAAATTAAACGGACATTATCACAGAAGTTCCAAAGGTGGCGGAGAATGGGAGTTCTTCAACCTTCCGGAACAGTGGAGCATCAACTATAAAGGACTTACCTTCCAGTTAAAACCGTTCAGCTTTAAGCATACCGGTCTTTTCCCGGAGCAGGCTGCCAACTGGGACTGGTTTGGCAATAAGATCCGAAATGCAGGCAGACCGGTAAAGGTTCTGAACCTTTTTGCATATACTGGTGGTGCGACACTCGCAGCTGCTAAAGCAGGTGCTTCTGTCACACACGTAGACGCCTCCAAGGGCATGGTTGCTTGGGCAAAGGAAAATGCAAAGTCCAGCGGCCTTGAGGAAGCTCCGATCCGCTGGATCGTAGATGACTGCGTGAAGTTTGTAGAGCGCGAGATCCGTCGCGGCAATCATTATGATGCGATCATCATGGACCCGCCATCCTACGGCCGTGGACCGAAGGGTGAGATCTGGAAGATCGAAGATGCGATCTATCCGCTGGTAAAACTCTGCGGACAGCTCCTCTCCGATGACCCGTTATTCTTCCTGATCAACTCCTACACAACAGGCCTGGCTCCGTCCGTACTGACATACATGCTCGGTACAGTCGTTCAGCCGAAATTCGGCGGCATCGTGAGATCCGATGAGATCGGTCTCCCGGTATCCCACACAGGTCTGGTGCTTCCGTGCGGCGCTTCCGGTCGTTGGGAGTCTGACAAATAACTTTTACACTTTTGTGCAAAACTATTTCTAAGAATATAAGCATTAAAAGGACAACAAACTATGAATATTATTATTGTCGGTTGTGGAAAAGTCGGCAGCAATCTTGCTGAACGTTTGACTGCTGAGGGCCATGATCTTGTCATGGTCGACATTTCCGCCAAAAAAGTTGAAGAAGTATCCAACCGTTTTGATACGATGGGTATTGTCGGCAATGGCGCCTCTTTCGCCATTCAGCAGGAAGCCGGCGTGGAAAAGGCAGATCTCTTTATCGCAGTAACAACTTCCGATGAACTGAATCTCCTCTGCTGCCTGATGGCGAAAAAGAGCGGCTGTGCTACGATCGCCCGTGTAAGAAACCCAATGTACAGCCAGGAAATCGGTTTCATCCGTGAGCAGCTTGGTATCTCCATGATCATCAATCCGGAGTTAACTGCTGCTCGTGAGATTGCAAAACTGTTAAAGTTCCCGTCTGCCATCAAGATCGACACTTTTGCGAAAGGCCGTGTCGAACTGTTACGTTTCCGTTTAAAACCGGAAATTGGTTTTGGCGGTAAGACGATCATGGAAGTTATGGCCCGCTTGAAAACAGATGTCCTGATCTG
>JAFYOD010000178.1 GCA_017556515.1 Lachnospiraceae bacterium | reverse complement strand
AGCTCAGTTGGTAGAGCAGTAGACTCTTAATCTATTTGTCCAGGGTTCGAGTCCCTGAGGGCGCACGAAAGCATCAATCGAAAGATTGGTGCTTTTTTGTTTTTGAAAAATATGGTATGATTTAGATGTTGATTTATAACAATAACATGTTGGAGGAAAATAGTTATGGCAGGAGATAGACCTCGTGGCCGACAGAAAAATATAAGTGGCAATGGCAAAAGTGTATATAAAAGAGGAAGCGGACTTGGAACCGGGCCGGTTGGTTCATCCGGAGGTTATTCCGGGCGTCCGTCCGGAGGCGGTTTTGGTGGAGGTAATCGCGCACCGAGAGGTAACAGATCCAGCGGAGGTGGCCTTGGAAAACTGATCGTCCTTGGATTAGTGGTTCTTTTAGGAGGAGGCGGTTCCATCGGAAGTTTGCTTCTGGGAGGCGGATCCGAAGATGTTTCTGATTTAGGCGGATATGGAGCATCCGGAAACTATGGAAATAGTGGATATGGACAGCAGACCATTCAGCAGGGTGGATATTCTAATATTGATCTTTCTCAGTTACTGGGAAGTCTGGGCGGTGGAAGTATTTCTTCCGGTTGGGATATCGGAAGCAATATCAATCAGTTAGACACTTCCGTAGCAAAAGGTGCAAGAGAAAAGTATACGGAGATTCTTGGAAACGGAAAAGACAAGATGACCATGATGGTCTATATGTGCGGAACCGATCTGGAATCCAGAAGCGGTATGGCAACTGCGGACCTTCAGGAAATGATCAATGCAAATCTGTCTGATGATGTGAATCTGTTGGTTTATACCGGCGGATGTAACGGTTGGAGAAATAATGCGGTTAGCAGCAAAACAAACCAGATCTGGCAGGTTAAAGATGATGGCATTGTTTGCATTGAAAAGGATCTTGGCAGTGTTTCTATGACGAAACCTGAAACTCTTTCAGGTTTTATCAAATATTGTGAAGATGAGTATCCGGCAAACCGTTACTCTCTGATTTTCTGGGATCACGGCGGTGGATCAGTCAGCGGATACGGATATGATGAGAAATTTGCATCTTCCGGTTCTATGGATCTTGCAGAAATCGATAAAGCGCTGACCAATGGTGGTGTAAAGTTTGATTTTGTGGGATTTGATGCTTGTCTGATGGCGACTGCAGAAAATGCTTTAATGCTGACAAAACATGCAGACTACATGATCGCCAGCGAAGAGACAGAACCGGGTGTGGGCTGGTACTATACCAACTGGCTGACATCTCTTTCTAAAAATTCTTCTATGCCGACCATTGAGATCGGTAAAGAGATCATTGATGATTTTATTGAGGTATGTGATCAGAAATGCAAAGGCCAGTCTACAACATTATCTATCGTTGATCTGGCTGAACTTGAAACGACCGTTCCAAAAACTTTGACTGATTTTGCGGCATCTACCAGTGATTTAATTAAGAATAATGAATATAAAACCGTTTCCAATGCCCGCAGTGGAGCGCGTGAATTTGCAGTTTCCAGTAAGATTGATCAGGTTGATCTGGTTCATCTCGCGAAAAACATGAGAACAGAAGAAGGCAATCAGTTGGCTGAAACGATTCTTAATGCAGTCAAATATAATCGTACTTCTTCGAATATGACAAATTCCTACGGACTTTCTATTTATTTCCCATTTAAGAAAATATCTTCTTTGGATGAAATGGTAGAAACCTATGAACTGATCGGTATGGATGAAGAGTATGCGCGATGCATTCAGGAATTTGCGAGCATGGAAGTTAGTGGTCAGGCTGTAAGTGGCGGTACACAGAGTCCTCTTCCATCATTGATGGGAATGCTTGGAAGTGCGAGTGGTTACGGAAGTTCCGGAACATCCGCTTCTATGGATAGTGCGGAGCTGATCGCGCAGCTTTTGATGGGATTCCTCGGAAGTGATATGAGTAGTATCGCAGGTCTTGGTTCTGGAAATACAGGTTTCCTAAATGATCGTGCATTGAGCAATGAGGATATTGTAAATTACCTTGTGGATAATCAGTTTGATAAAGATGCACTTATGTGGACAAACACAGAACAAGGTGCAATTATTGAAATGAGTGAAGAACAATGGGAGATGGTCCAGACACTCCATGCCAATATGTTCTATGATGATGGTGAGGGTTATATTGATCTCGGTCTGGATAATGTCTATGAGTTTGACACTTATGGTAATCTGATGGCTCCGGAAGAGTGTACATGGCTGGCAATCAATGAGCAGCCGGTAGCTTATTATCATGAAACTACCACGGATGACGGAGAAGACTATACGATTACTGGTAGAGTTCCGGTTTTCCATAATGGAAACAGAGCAGAATTGATCCTGGTATTTACTGATGAAGATCCGGATGGAGCTGTGGCTGGTGTGCGTTCTGTATATACAGAAGGTGAAACTAATACTGTTGCGAAAACAATGGATCCGATCGTAGATGGAGACATTTTGGATTTCATTTGCGACTATTATAGTTACGAAGGCGAATATCTTGACAGCTATATGCTGGGTGATCAGATGATCGTAAATGGTGAACTGGAAATCAGTGATGTCTACATCGATGAAAATGCAGCGAATCTGACTTATTTATTTACAGATATTTATAATCAGCAGTACTGGACAGAACCAATTCGTTATAAATAATTTTAAGGAAGTGTATAGTAAATGCTGTTGCAAAGGTATCTATTCGGTTATTTTTGCAACAGCATTCTTTGTTTTGTAACTTGAAAAATAACCAATTGTATGGTAATATATATATAAGTATTATGATGTTATTTTGACATATAGGATATATGTCTATATTTAAAAAGTTTGATTTGGGAGGAAAGGGAATATGACAAAAAAGCTGAAGAAATTCTTTGCTACAACGTTAACTATGAGTATGTTGTTAAGTACAATGAATGTTGTAGCTTTTGCAGATTCTGCAGAGACTTTAGATTATTCTAATGTACTAGAAGAAATCATTAAGACATCTGCAAAAGAAATTGATGATGGTATTTATGAAATCACAACAAAAATAGATCCTGATGATTATGATCTTAAAGTAAGTTCTTCCAGCAATGCAGAATGTGTTTGCGAGAGTCGTGCAACCGATAGCAATTGTACAGCAACTGACAGTGATTGCGATGATTGTAATT
>JAFYOD010000177.1 GCA_017556515.1 Lachnospiraceae bacterium | reverse complement strand
TGGCGATGCCACAGAGATATGCGAAAGACGGAGGTTTACTATGCTTAAGATTGAGCATTTGACAAAGTATTACGGCGAAAAACTCGCAGTAGATGATTTGTCTCTTCATATTAAAAAAGGTGAGATTTTTGGTTTCATCGGACACAATGGTGCGGGTAAGACAACTACGATCAAATCCGTTTGCGGAATTCACAATTTCGACGAAGGCGATATCAAGATCGATGGTATTTCCGTAAAGGAAAATGCACTGGCTTGCAAGTCAAAAATTGCATACATCCCGGATAACCCGGAACTTTATGAGTATATGACAGGTTATCAGTACCTGAAATTCGTAGGAGATATTTTCCAGGTTGAGTCTTCTGTTCGCTGGACCAATATCCAGAAGTATGCAGAAATGTTTGGTCTTTGGGATGATCTGGCGCAGCCGATCTCTTCTTATTCCCATGGTATGAAACAGAAACTGGCTCTGATCTCTGCACTGATGCATGAGCCGCAGCTGATCATCATGGACGAGCCGTTTGTAGGTCTCGATCCGAAGGCCAGCTATACATTAAAAACTCTGATGAGAGAAGTATGTGATGAAGGCCGTTCCATTTTCTTCTCCACACACGTTCTGGAAGTCGCAGAGAAACTTTGTGACAAAGTTGCGATCATCCGTGGCGGTAAACTGGTACGCTCCGGTACAATGGATGAAGTAAGAGGCGACACATCTCTCGAAGAGGTATTCATGGAACTGGAGGGAAGTCATGCTGATCGTACTGCTTAAAAAACAGGCTTCAGAACTGCTTTCAAACGCTCTTGGCGGAAAGTCGTTAAAAGAAGGTCTTTTATCCATTCGTATGATGATCTACCTTCTGATGGGTTTTTACCTGTTTATCATCGTGTTCCGCGTATTCTACGGTGTAGCAGTTTCTCTTTGTCAGCCGCTCTGCCAGTCCGGAAATGACTGGATGTATTTTGCCATAATGGGAATTATGGCCACGTTTATTGGTGTAACCGGCAGTTTGTTTACTGCTAACTCCACGATTTATCATGCAAGGGACAATGAATTTCTTCTTTCCCTTCCGATCCCGCAGTGGATGATCGTATTTATGCGTATGTCTATGATCTACCTTGTAAGTGCGGTTTTCGAGATCATGGTAATGTTCCCGGTAATCTTCGTGTATTTCTTCATTGGAAAAGCTCCGATCTGGGCTCTGGTATTCCAGCTGGCAAGCGTATTATTGCTTCCGGTAATCGCGGTATCCATTTCCTGCCTGATCGGTTGGTTATCCGCAGTGATCAACTCTAAGATCCGTCAGCGTGCGATCTTCAGCGTGATCACATCTCTTGTATTCGTAGGTGCATTCTACTACGTATACTGGAACCTTTATAATTACATGCAGCTGATTATTGCCAATGCAGATGTGGTAGGCGGAGCAATGAAGATGTTCTTGTATCCGTTCTATCTGATGGGTAATGCAAGTGCAGGAAGCATTGTTTCCTTCGTACTGTATGCTGTCATGATGCTTGCTATCATGGCGATCGTGGTGAAACTGGTAGCTGCGAATTTCGTAGAACTGGCAGCAAAAACACAGACACATGCAAAAAGAAAGGCTCCGGGAAAAGTTGGAAATGCGGAAGGTCCGGCCCTTGCACTCTTCAAAAAAGAGTTCCGTCGTTTTACTTCCAGCTCTGTAACGATGATGAGCTGTGCACTTGGATCCGTTATGCTTTGTGCGATCGGTGTTTCCTGTTTCTTTGCAGGTGACTGGCTGATCGTGAACTTCATGGGAATGACAAGTGGTCCGAATGACAACTTCCCGTTAGTGGCAACTTTGATCGTTGGTATGATGGCGGCGATGAATACCATCTCCGCAACATCCTTCTCCTTAGAGGGTAAACATATCTGGATGCTGAAAGTATTCCCGATCTCTCCGCTGAAGATCTTTGCTGCAAAACTTGGTGTTCATATCGTGATCACAGCGGTTCCGACTCTATTCTGTACCGTTGCATTTGCAGTCGCAGGCGGTACGGATGCAAAGACCATGTTCGGCATGATCCTTGCTACATTTGTATTTGTCGTATTTTCCGCTATGCTGGGTCTTCTCTGTAACCTGAGATTCCCGAATCTGACTTGGACCAACGAAGCCCAGGCGGTTAAGCAGAATATGAGCGTTATCACAGCAACATTTATCCCGTGGCTGGTGCTCGGACTTCTTGCAGTGATTTGCCTGATGATGCGCATCATGGGAGATCCGGTAAGCAAATGTCTGCTGGCAGCCACATCCTTGCTGGCTGCACTGATTTGCCTGTTATTCAACATGCTCATGAAGGGCGGCGTAAGACGCTTCCAGGAGCTGTAAGTTAGAAATAATTCATATGAGAAAACAAAAAAGTACCTCAGAATCGATCATGGTTCTGAGGTACTTTTTCTTTTATTTTGTAAGGAATTCTACGATCTCATCCATACCGTCGCCTTTAAATGCGGAACATACAAAGATCTTCGCATTCGGATTCAGGCTCAGCACGTCTGCTTTGAAACGGTCCACATCGAAGTTTGTGAACGGAAGCAGATCAATCTTGTTGATCACAACATAGTCCGCTGTCTGGAACAGTTTCGGATATTTTAATGGCTTGTCATTTCCTTCTGTTACGCTTGTTACAGCGATTCTGTGGTGCTCGCCAAGAGAGAAGGAAGCGGTACAAACCAGGTTTCCGATGTTGTCAACGATCAGAGTCTCAACACCATTCAGGTTTAACTCTTCGATACCGCACTCTACCATGTCAGCTTCCAGGTGGCAGGCGCCTTCTGTGTTGAGCTGGATGGTACGGATACCGATCTCGTCCATTCTCTTTGCATCGAAATCTGTGAAAAGGTCACCTTCGATTACCGCGATCTTGCTTTTATCCACGTTCGGATGAGCGAGTGCGTTTTCCAGAAGTGTTGTCTTTCCGGAACCAGGAGAACCTAACAGGTTGAACATGCGGATTCCGCGTGCTGTGAGAGCAGCCTGGTTGCGCTCTGCAATTTCATCGTTTTTGCTTAATACATTTTTGTTTACAGTAATGGTTTTCATATCTATTCTCCACGGAATGTTTTTACATACATCTGAGATGTTCCTGTCAGAGTATCATCGGACTCAAGACGGATCACAGCCTCTTCCATGATCGTATCTTTTTTCATCACATCAAAATAGAAATTCAGCTGGCCCTCATGAAGGCAGGAATACGGACCGACGGAGATTACGATCTCGTAGATTTTATTAATTTCATTTTCGATTGCCGCCTCGGACACAATGTCCATGATCTCACGGCAAACAGCTCCTTCATGCATAAGATTGCCTCCGGATTATAATTTTTTCGGATTCTTTGTCTTAACAAAGACATCACGCTCGTCTTTTACCATCTCACGAACGTCAAATTTACACTGATTTACACACTGACCGCAGCCAACACATTTCTCATAGTGGAAAACAAGTTTTTTCGCTTTTGCATCATAGTATGTAGCTTCTGTCGGGCAGTATTTGCCGCAGATGTTACAGCCGACACACTTGCTTTCGTCGAGCATCTTCGGGCTGAAGAAGGAACGTGTGTAGATCTTGCTGAGAGAACCTTCTCTCCAGCTGTTGTACATCAGACAGCAGTCTGTACAGCAGTTGCAGATAACCATCTCGTCTTTGTTTGCATCGTTTGCATGGTGGAAAGTTGTATGGATACAGCCTTTCTTCTCGAAATCATCCAGCATTTCTACAGCTTCCTCATAGGAAACGCGACGTGCGCCGCCGTTTTCTACGATCTGTGTACTGATGGCACCGAGGGACATACATGTCTCCAGCGGAAGACCCTGGTTACACGGATCCATGTCGTTGATGTTTTTATACTGACGGCAGAAGCAGTTCATAACTGCGATCTCGTCTTTGTATTTTTCAAGAAGCTTTTTCACTTCGCCGGCCGGAATAGTTTTCTGTTTGGACTCGAGCGGTTTGTTGAGCGCAACTTCTTTTAAATTACCTTCGCTGACATAAACGGAAGTACGCGGTGCAATACCTTTCTTTCCGAGACTTGCAGTCTTATAGTCGTTGAGGAAACGCATCGGAAGTACGTTCATGGTTCTTAAAACGCCCCAGAACTCAACGAATTTGTTGATGATCGCTGCGCGCTTTTCATTTAACGGGCCGCCTGTTGCGAACTCGATCCAGCCTGGGAAGATCGGGGATAATGCAACATGCTCACGGTCTTCTTCACTGACCGGATGAACGAAAGCCATGGAGAAGAGTTCTGTTTTGAATGCTTCCCAATCTTCTTTTGTTCCGCCGTACATCTTGTGGTAGCCGTTTCTTAACTGACCGATGGTATGCGGTTTTGTGCCCATGGCGATCAGATAATCCAGCATCTTCTCATCCATCGCAATGTCGAACATCTCGAGGATCGGCTTCTTTGCCGGGATGTTTGCAGAAGACATGGAGTTCATTAAATCGATTAACTGTATAACTTTTTTCTCCGGTAAACTCATAATAAATCCTTTCGTACGTGCAAATCAAGTTTTGATTTCTTTATCATCAAGTTTTCAATACTACATTACCACATTATGGCAACTTTGTAAATTGCGGAGAATGGGAAAGATATAGAAATAAAAAAAGGCAGCTCATGAAACAGAGCTGCCAGATTTCGGCAATGTGAAAATGAATTCAGTACCGACGCCTTCTGTACTGACGACGTCGATGGTTTCGCCATGTGCCTGTATGATATCTTTTACAATTGCCAGGCCAAGTCCGGTACCTTTTTTGTCTTTACCTCTGGAGATATCCAACTTGTAAAAACGGTTCCAGATCTTGTTGATACTGTCTTTCGGAATACCGACACCGGTATCTTTGACGGAAATAAACACCTTTCCGTAACGTACATGGGAACGGATGTAGATCACGGAATCGGAATGACTGAACTTGATCGCGTTGTCGATCAGGTTGTAAAGAACCTGCTGGATCTTTCCGAGATCCGCGTAAACCATTTGGATATCGTCACTGAAGGTCAGGTCCAGAACGATGTTCTTCGCATGGCAGGTTCCTTCGAAGGAAGCTGCGGTATCTTTGATCACTCGGTTGATATCAAAATTGCTTCGGGAGAGGAATCCTTTGCTGTCCATGGAGTTGATGGCCAGCATACTTTGAGTCAGTTTATTCAGACGTTCGGTCTCCGCAATGACGATCTTCAGATATTTGTCGTAGAGTTCCGGAGGAATGGTTCCGTCCAGGATCGCCTCCAGATATCCTTTGATGGAAGTCAAAGGAGAGCGGAAGTCGTGGGAAACGTTGGCAATGAAGGAACGCTGATAGTCTTCCATTTTATTTAACTCGTCGGACATATAGTTCAGCGTATTTGCCAGATAACCCATCTCATCGGAAGAATCAACTTTGATCATATAGTCCAGGTTTCCGTCGGCATACTCTTTTGCACCTGTGGTGATCCGTTTCAACGGAATATACACAATCTTTGTGAACACCAGGAGAATGATTAGTGACAGCAGGAAAATGATCGCGGAAGTTACATATACGATATTCAGGATCTCATTCTGCTGTGCGGTAACCTGTGCCATAGGAAGGTGAACAACCACATATCCATAGGTATTGAAGTTGCCTGTGATCGGAGCCAGTACGGAGAGAACCGGATCATCAAACATGTCCCAGAATTGACCGGTCATATAATAGCTATTACCGCCGGCTGTGGGATCAAATCCGTTGATCAGCATTCCTACATGCGCTTCCGGAGCGGTCTCTGCGATGACCATACCTCGGTTGTCGACTACCCATACTTGTGTTTTTAAATAAGTGGCAACAGCATCC
>JAFYOD010000176.1 GCA_017556515.1 Lachnospiraceae bacterium | reverse complement strand
TTGCTGTACCGCCACCGATAAGAGCGATCGGTCTGTTGCCTGCCATCTGTAATCTCTTCATTAAGCAGAGAGCCATGAAATGACCTACATGTAAGCTGTCTGCTGTCGGGTCAAAGCCAATGTAGAATGTAGCTTTGCCTTCGTTTACCATTTTTCTGATTTCTTCTTCATTTGTTACCTGCGCGATCAATCCGCGGGCAACTAACTCTTCATAAACACCCATTGTTTTAGTCTCCTTTTTCTTTTTTCGAACAGCGGATTAAGGTATAAAAAAGCCCCATCCTATTACTAGGACGAGGCTGTTATCTCGTGTTACCACCTAATTTCCCGCAAAGACTCACATCCATGCAGCTCTGAAAGTCACCATCATGACCCTCGACGCTATAACGTGCGCCAACTCCGTTGCAGCCTACTGGGTTTCCCGTTCGGTGCAAAGCTCCGAGATGTATTCGCAATGACCGTCCCATGCGCCTTTCACCAGCCGGCTGCTCTCTGTCTGGGCTTTGGATCAAGCTACTTCTTCTCTTCTCCGCTTGTGTCCTTTATTACTATAAAGTGAATTATAGGTTGTAATGTGGGCTTTGTCAACCCTTTTACTTCAGGAACAAACGTACCATCCTGTCGTAAATCTTTTTATATGGCTGATAGCGCATCGGCAGATCGATCCATGTTTTCTTATCGACGATGCTCTTGTAGTGAGTAAAAGTATCGAATCCATGCTTTCCGTGATAGGAACCCATTCCACTCTCACCGAAGCCGCCGAATCCCATCTCGCTGGTTGCCAGATGAATAATCACGTCATTGATACATCCGCCGCCAAATCCACAGCGGGAAGTGATCTTCTCTGCTGTCGCTTTGTCATTGGTAAAGATATAAAGCGCCAGAGGATGTGCCATGGAATTGATCTTCGCGATCGCTTTATCAAAAGACTCATAAGTTACGATCGGTAAAACCGGACCGAAGATCTCCTCCTGCATAACGGCATCTTCAAAGGTTACGCCATCCATCACGGTTGGTGCGATCTGCAAAGCTGCTTCATTGACGGAACCGCCACAAACAACTTTATTCGGATCGATCAGACTTTTAATTCGTGCGAAATGCTTTTCATTAATGATCTTTCCGTAGTTTTTATTTTTCAACGGATCTTTTCCATACTGCTTCTGAATCTGTTTCTTGATTTCTGCAACCAGCGCATCCTTGATCGACGGATCACAATACACATAATCCGGAGCGACACAAGTCTGTCCGCAGTTCAGATATTTTCCAAAAACAATTCGCTTCGCTGCCAATTTGATGTCAGCACTTTTCTCTACCACACACGGACTCTTTCCGCCCAGTTCCAGTGTGACCGGAGTCAGATGCTCCGCTGCATGGCGCATAACCTCTTTTCCTACACTCTGGCTTCCGGTAAAGAAGATGTAGTCAAAATGCTCCTTCAACAAGCATGCATTTTCCGCACGTCCTCCGGTTACCACTGCAACATATTCCGGAGAAAAGCATTCTTCGATGATCTTCTTCACAATTTCTGTTGTATGCGGAGAGTAGGCACTCGGCTTTAACACCACCGTGTTTCCGGCCGCGATCGCATCCGCCAGCGGATCCATGGTCAGAAGGAACGGATAGTTCCACGGACTCATGACCAGAACCACACCATACGGAGACGGTTTCTGGTAACTTCTGGAATGAAACTGTGCAAGCGGTGTCAGAACCGTCTTTTCTTTCGCGTAAGACCGCACATGCTTGATCATGTAGCTCAGCTCACTGAGGACCATTCCGACCTCGCACATGTAACTTTCTGCACTGCTCTTTCCAAGGTCCTTTTTCAGAGCCGTCATAATCTCCGGTTCATATTTTTTCACACAGGCATACAGTTTTTTTAACGCCTCAACTCGCACATCCACATTCAGAGTTTTTCCTGCCAGAAAGCAGGCCCTCTGTTTTTCTACGATCAATCGAATCTCTTGTTCATTCATGATTGTTGTGTCTCCCGACTACGATGCCAGATTTGATAGCTTTGTCAGGATCTCCTTCGCAGTCGCCATCATCTTTTCGCAGTCTTTATTTTTCATTCGCTTATCCTGGAACAGAAGCATCGGTTTCTCACCCGGAATGAAACGCAGTGCATTTTTATACTCTGCGATCAGTCCCGGAATTCCGGTCACGTCCAGTTTTGCCTTCGGGAATAAGTCCATACGCACTTCCTGACGGTTGATATTGACCTCCGTCACATAGCAGCGATGGGCCATTGCCTTCAGCTCGGCCACACGAAGCAGGTTGTCAACAGATCTCGGAATATCTCCGAAACGGTCCATTAATTCGTCCTGCATATCCATGTATTCCTCATCATTTTCAATGGTGGAAATACGCTTGTAGACATCTAACTTCAAGTATTCATTCTTAATATATCCATCCGGAATGAATGCATCGATGTCGCAATCCACCACGGTTTCAAATTTATCTTCTTCGTTTTCCTGACCTCTTAATGCCAGAACCGCTTCATTTAACATCTTGCAATACAGATCATAGCCGACTGCTTCCATGTGTCCATGCTGTTCTGCACCGAGGATATTTCCTGCACCGCGCAGTTCCAGGTCGCGCATAGCGATCTTGATACCGGAACCAAGCTCTGTAAATTCACGGATCGCCTGAAGTCGTTTCTCCGCTTCCTCTCTCAGCATCTTGTCGCGCTTATACATGAGGAATGCAAAAGAAGTTCGGCTGGAACGGCCAATTCGACCACGGATCTGATATAGCTGAGAAAGTCCCAGTCTGTCCGCATCATGAATGATCATCGTATTCGCATTAGGGATATCAAGTCCGGTTTCGATGATCGTTGTAGATACCAGCACATCGATCTCTCCGTTGACGAAATCCAGCATGATCTTTTCCAGCTGACGCTCACTCATCTGGCCGTGTGCAAATGCCACGTTGGCATCCGGAACCAGAGCCGCTACGTGATTGGCAACTTCATCGATGTTGCTGACACGATTGTATACATAGTACACCTGACCGTTTCTGGACAATTCACGGTGGATAGCCTCACGGACCATTTCATCATTGTATTCCATAACATAAGTCTGGATCGGAACACGGTCCACCGGCGGTTCTTCCAGTACACTCATATCACGGATTCCAATCAGACTCATATGGAGCGTACGCGGGATCGGAGTCGCAGTCAGAGTCAGAACGTCTACATTCTGCTTCATCTGTTTGATCTTTTCTTTGTGAGCAACACCAAAACGCTGCTCCTCGTCGATGATCAGCAGGCCCAGATTCTTAAATTCCACATCCTTGGAGAGAACTCGGTGGGTACCGATCACAACGTCTACGATGCCCTTTTTCAGGCCTTCCAGCGTCAGTTTCATCTGCGCCGGAGTGCGGAATCGGGACATCATTTCCACACGAACAGGGAAATCCTTCATTCGCTGGACAAATGTATTGTAATGCTGCTGGGCAAGAATCGTCGTCGGAACCAGGTATACCACCTGTTTCCCTTCCTGAATTGCCTTAAATGCAGCACGGATCGCAATCTCTGTTTTTCCGTAGCCAACGTCTCCACAGACCAGACGGTCCATGATCTTGCGGCTTTCCATATCTTTCTTAATATCTTCGATCGCGGTTAACTGGTCCTCGGTCTCCTCATACGGGAACATTTCCTCAAACTCCCGCTGCCATACTGTATCCGGACCATACTGGAAACCTTCCGCGTCCTGTCTGGCTGCGTAAAGCTCTACCAATTCCTTCGCGATCTCACGCACTGCGGTCTTAACTCTTGTCTTGGTCTTGTTCCATTCGCCGCCTCCGAGCTTATTAAGCTTCGGAACCTTTGCGTCAGAACCGGCATACTTCTGGATTCCGTCCAGTCTGGTTGCCGGAAGATATAAGTTGCCGCCATCCGCATACTGAACCTTGATATAATCTTTGATCACATGATCCTGCTCGATCTTTTCAATACCACGGTAGATACCAAGACCGTGATTTTCATGAACCACATAATCGCCAACAGTTAACTCAGAAAAACTGCTGATCTTTTTACCTTCGTAATTATATTTTTTCCGCTTCTTCTGACGTTTTTCCACGCCAAACATATCGCTCTCTGTGATGACAACGAACTTGATCAGCGGATATTCAAATCCTTTATGAAGCTTTCCGTAGGTTACCAGGAT
>JAFYOD010000022.1 GCA_017556515.1 Lachnospiraceae bacterium | reverse complement strand
TTCACATTTTTAAGCATATTATTCTCTTTTAATTTGTGGTCGATCAGACCGATGGTCAGTTTTGTGCCATAGACCGGGGCATTGATATCTTTTAAAACATAAGGAAGCGCACCAATGTGGTCCTCATGTCCGTGGGTGATCACAAAACCCTTTACCTTATCGATATTGTCCATCAGATAAGTCACGTCCGGGATAACCAGGTCAATACCCAGCATATCATCACTTGGGAAAGCAAGGCCGCAGTCCATCACGATAATGGTGTCATCATACTCGATGGCAGTCATGTTCATTCCGATCTGCTCCAAACCTCCCAGAGGGATGATCTTGACTTTACAGTCATTTTTTTCGATAATTTCGTTCACGTCCAAACCTCCGTTATTGTTCCGTTCCTGTAGTCTTCGTCTTCGTGCGTATCTTCGTTCCGTTCATAAAGGGGGCTACTTCATTACCTTTTTTTAACTATTCTTCGTCCTCGTCCATAAGAGCTTCGAACACTTTCCAGATTGCTTCCAGCTCGTTCTCGTCTTCCACGAACTCGTAGAGAGCATCCTCATCGCCCTCATCAGACATATCTTTTAATACGTAGCAGTCTGCCTCAGCTTCATCATCCTCAGCATCTGTTACGAGCAGATAGTTCTTTCCGTTTAACTTTGTCTCTTCTAAAACGAAGAATTCCAGAGTCTGCTCATCATCCACTAAAATAATCTTCTTCTCTTCCATCGTTTTCTCCTATTCTTTGTCGGTCTGTACCGATTCAGACTGTCTGAATCGGATATGGTCCAGATATCCCTGTAAGATAAAGCATGCCGCGATCTTGTCGATCACTGCTTTTCGGTTTTCTCTGCGTACACCGGATTCCATAAGTACCTGTTCTGCTGCAATCGTTGTCAGACGCTCGTCCCAATATACAACCGGAAGTCCTGTGCGGCGCTCCAGCATCTCACCAAATGCCTTTGTCTTTTCCACACGTTCTCCCTCTGTATTGTTCATATTTTTCGGAAGACCCATAACGATCGTTGTAACCTCGTATTCTTTTACAAGCGCTTCAATTCTCGCAGCAGTCTGTCTCAGTTTGTTTTCATCTTTACGTTCGATGGTCTCAACACCCTGGGCGGTCAAAAGGAGTCCATCACTTACTGCAACTCCAACCGTTCTGGAGCCAAAGTCAAGTCCAAGTATTCTCATTTGTCTCATCCTTTCAGGGGACTTTATTTTTTTACATGACAAAACCAGCTGGTATCTGTCTTTCCCAACTGTCTGTCATGCGTACTTTATCGTTCTCAGACAGAAAGATCGCTCCTTCTGTCTGATCATGTTTCCCCCACAAGTCCTATTTCAGTCTTGTTTCGATATAATTCTCCATAAGTTCTTCCAGGATCTCATCACGCTCAACCTTCATGATCAGGCTTCTTGCGCTCTTATGGGAAGTGATGTAGGTCGGATCGCCGGACATAATATATCCTACGATCTGATTGATCGGATTATAACCTTTTTCTCTCAAGGCCTCATATACATCATGAAGAACCTTGCTTACATGCATCTTCTTTTCATCCTGTACTGCCTTAAAATATTGTGTATTGCTGATATCGCCCATAAGTGTCCTCACGTCCTTTTGTTACTGCAGCCGACAGTCTCTCACAGTCTCATATCTGTGACCGTGTTCGTTTTCACAGCTACTTGTATTCTACCCCAATTTTACCTTTTACGCAAGCTTAATGACTTCATCCGTCAGGAATTCTTTCATCACACCTGTGACAAAACTGTTCTTTGCAAGTTCCGGTCTGTTCTCATCAAACGGTACTACAACCTTCACGTATTCCTTTGTATGACCGATCATATACTGTTCCCCATTGATCGTAACCGGCTCTTCCAGAAGCACTTCTGTCTCCCGGCCAAGGAAGGATTCGCGATACTTTCTGGACATCTCTGCTTCCAGCTCCAGAAGTTCTGCACTTCTCTTTGTCTTGATCGGTTCCGGAACCTGATTCGGCATCTTGTCCGCTCTTGTTCCTGCGCGTCTGGAATACTTGAATACGTGCATCTCATAGAAGTTTACTTTCTTTAAGAATTCTTTTGTTGTTGCGAATTCTTCTTCGGTTTCACCTGCAAAGCCAACGATAACGTCTGTTGTGATCGCCGGGTTCTTGAAGTATTTTCTTAAGATCTCACAGCCTGTATAATACTCATCTGCCGTATAATGACGATTCATTCTCTTTAATGTCTCATCGCATCCGCTCTGTAAGGATAAGTGGAAATGCGGACAGATCTTATCCAGTTTGGACAGTTCTTTTGCAAATTCCTCTGTAATGACACGCGGTTCCAGAGAGCCAAAACGCAGTCTCTTTACACCTTCGATCTCGTGAAGCAGTTTGATCAGATATAAGAAATCGATATTTTCTTCCTTGAAATCTACACCGTAGGAGCTCAGGTGAATACCTGTCAGAACGATCTCCTGATAGCCATTAGCTGTCAGCTCCAGAACTTCACTCACTACATCCTCCGGACGGCGGCTTCT
>JAFYOD010000175.1 GCA_017556515.1 Lachnospiraceae bacterium | reverse complement strand
GAATTTGAGGAAGGTATCCTGGCAGACCGTTTTGATGCGGCAGTTCACAGCGCAAAAGATATGCCGATGGAACTGTTGGAAGGATTGGAAGTCGTTGCAGTTTTACCGAGAACGGATGCAGAAGATGTGTTTGTGACAGTAAAAGGAAGAGCCATCACCAATAACCCGATGGTCGTTGGGACAGGAAGTCTGAGAAGACAGCTTCAGATTATCGAGCAGAAGGATGCCGTGTGTAAGCTTATCAGAGGCAATGTCGATACTCGTCTGGGTAAACTATACGATGGTCAATACGATGCCATTATTTTGGCAGCTGCAGGTTTGAAACGTCTCGGTCTGTTTGAAGATGATCGTTTTGAGTTTGAGTATCTTCCGACCAAAAACTTTACACCTGCCGGTGGTCAGGCAATTATTGCAATCGAAGCAAAGGAAAATTCCGAGTTTGCAGATCTATTTTCCAAAATCAATCATGAAGCGTCAGCACTTGCATTAAAAGTGGAACGATATGTGCTGGAATGTCTTGGTGCCGGCTGCAATGAGGCAGTTGGAGCCTTTAGTTATCTGGAAGAAGATAAACTGGTCATTCAGTTATTAAAAGAGACAAAATCCGAGTTGGTTCGTCGTGAGATCGCAGGAGATCCGAAGGATTACCGTATGCTTGTTCAGAAATTGGTCGAAAATATGGACCAAGGTATGGTATATCTGGTCGGAGCAGGACCTGGTGATCCGGAACTTCTCACATTAAAAGGAAAACGTTTATTATCACAGGCAGATGTGTTGGTTTATGATCGCCTTGCATCTCCTGAATTTTTAAATATGGTTCCGGAGACTTGTGAGAAGATATATGTTGGTAAGAAACCGGGCAATCACAGTATGGTTCAGGAAGAGATTAACCAGGTGCTTGTACGTCACGCATGTATGGGTAAAACAATCGTTCGTTTAAAAGGAGGAGATCCGTTTGTATTCGGACGTGGAGGAGAAGAAATCCTGGAATTGGAAAAACATGGTATTCCATACGAGGTTGTTTCAGGCGTAACATCTCCGGTTGCAGCCCTTGCACATGCAGGAATTCCGATCACGCATCGAGGGATTGGTCAGAGTTTTCATGTGATTACCGGTCATACAGCGATCAAAGAAAAAGGAATCGGAATGCTGGATAAAGAAACGGATACTTTGACGGATGGTTTTGCAGAATATGCGAAACTTCAAGGTACGTTAGTATTTTTGATGGGATTAAAAAACCTGGATCTTATAGTAGATCGCTTGATCCAAAATGGAAAGGATCCGAAGACACCGTCTGCAATTGTGACAGATGGTACACTGCCATCCATGCGATGTGTTCGCAGCACATTGAAGGATCTTCCGAGAACAGCGAAAGAACATGGATTAAAATCTCCGGGAATTATCGTTGTGGGATCTGTTGCTGAATTTGATATGACAACAAGAAAGAATCTTGCATTATCAGGACTTTCGGTGGGTGTTACAGGAACTGATGCAATATATAAGAAGCTTGCTTCCAAATTATATACAGAAGGTGCCTCTGTTTCACGGATTGGAAACTCCCATATTGTTCCAATGAATCTGGCTCAATTAGCACAGACAGTAAAAGAGATCAGCTCTTATCAGTGGATCGTGTTTACCAGCCGAAATGCGATTGATCTGTTTTTCCATACAACAAAGACTGAAAAAATTGATATGCGTTCATTCAGTCATGTGAAATTCGCTGTAGTAGGAAGAGGAACAGGGGATTATCTGGAACAGTATGGATTTTATGCGGATTATATGCCTGAAGTATTTACGACAGAGAGTCTGGCAATGGGACTTTGTAAGATTGTAAATAAACAGGAACGAGTGTTGATCCCAAGAGCATTTCAAGGTTCAAAACTGTTAACTGAAATTCTGGATCAGGCACATATTGAATATGTGGATCTTTCTATCTACGATGTGAAAGTTGATAAATCATCCGCTGATTCTTTACAAGGACTGGACTATCTGACATTTGAAAGCGGATCCGGAGTTCGTGGCTTTTTTGAACATGAGAAGGAAGAAAAAGTAAAGATTTTAAATCATTCCGTATATCCGATCTGTATTGGTCAGGTAACAGCAGGAGTTTTGAAAGAATTCGGTGTTACAAGAGCACTTGTTGCAAGAGATTTTACAGCAGACGGGATCTGTGATATTTTAAAAGAAACAGGAGGAGAACATGTTAGCGAAAATCCTGGTAGATAATAATACAAGAAATGAATGGAAAGCAGAGTGGGGACTTGCGGTATATATCGAATATGATGGACACAAGATCCTTCTGGATGCAGGAACCACCCATGTGTTTGCTGAAAATGCAGAACTGATGGGGATCGATCTGAGCGAAGTTGAGTTTGGTGTTTTATCTCATGCTCATTATGATCATTCAGATGGTCTGGATATTTTCTTTGAGAAAAACAGCAAAGCGAAATTCTATCTGAGAAAAGCTTGTGAAGAAAACTGTTACAGCAAAAAAGGTGGAACAGAACTTTCTTATATTGGAATCAAAGAAGGTTATTTAAGACAATTTGCAGATCGTTTTGCATACGCAGAGGAAGATCTCGAAGTAATCCCTGGAGTGACATTGCTTCCGCATAAGACAAAGGGACTTGATAAGGTCGGAGAACATGCAGGTATGTATGTAAAGATCCGAGGTCAGTTCCAGCCGGACGCTTTCGATCACGAGCAGAGCCTTGTGTTTGATACTCCAAACGGTCTTGTTGTGTTTAACAGCTGTTCTCACGGAGGAGCAGATAATATTATTCGCGAAGTGCAGAGTACATGGCTGGATAAGCACATCGAAGCATATATCGGTGGCCTCCATTTGTTCCGTTCTTCGGATGAAGAGGTTTATGCTTTCGCAAAGAGAGTGAAAGAAACCGGCATCAAACGTATTTTCACAGGACATTGTACTGGAGATCGTGCCATGGAGATCCTGAAAGAAGAGCTTGGGGATGTGATCCATGAGCTGTATACTGGTTTAGAAATGATATTCTAACCGTTTTTATTAATTGATTTACGAATAGGAGAAAAGAAATGCAGACAAGAGTAGAAGAAACCCTGAAGAGACACGATAGAGGTTTTAACTGTGCACAGTCTGTTGCATGTACATACTGTGATCTGGTTGGCGTAGACGAAGAGATGATGTTCCGTGTAACAGAAGCATTTGGTGCAGGAATGGGTGGTATGGAAGGTACATGTGGTGCAGTTTCCGGCGCATGTGTTCTTGCAGGAATGAAAGCAAGTACTGGAAATTTGGAAAAACCGAACAGCAAAGCAGTTTCTCACCAGCTTGCAAAGGAAATATTAAAACGATTCAAAGAGCAGAATGGTTCAGTCGTATGTAAGGAAATCAAAGGTGTAGGAACAGGAAAAGTGCTTCGCTCCTGTAACGACTGTATCAAGGATGCAGCAGCGATCGCTGAACAGGTATTATTTGGAGAATAGAAAGGATAGATAACAAATGGCTTTAGAACAGTGGCTTCCGTTTGCGCTGTCTGTGATCAGCGTAATATTTGTGATTTATGGATCTCTTATTTTAAAACGTAAATGGACACCGATCGGTGCTAAGGTTCTGGTTGAACCGGAGCATATTGAAGCATGGTGTAAGAGCGAAGGAAAAACAAAAATCCTTTGGGGTGTAGCAATCATGTTTGCTGCATTATACTATGCAAACTTCCTTCTTCCGATCATTTGGGCAGGATGTGCGATCGCATTGGCGATTTATTGCGTTTACCTTGGTCAGGACAACAACCATAAACACATGAAAAACTAATGATATTGTAAATTTGAAAGGTCGTGATGCAAATCACGGCCTTTTCTGTTATAATAAGATCAGAAATCGTGGAATTCAAACAAGGAGTGAATGGAAATGAAATTAAAAAATATGTTGATCGTTGTTAAGGATATTGAACGCTCCAAAGCTTTTTATAGAGGCTTGTTTGGTTTGGATGTTTTGACAGAATTTGAAGGAAACGTGATTTTGACAGAAGGGCTTGTTTTGCAGGACGCAAATATATGGGAATCTTGTATCAATAAAACGATTGAATTTGGTACAAATAACGTTGAGCTTTATTTTGAGGAAAACGATATGGACTGGTTTGAAGAAAAGCTTGCTCAATGGCCGGATCCGATCACATTCGTAATGCCATTTTCTCAGAATGGATGGGGGCAGCGTTTGGTAAGACTTTACGACCCGGATGGACATATGATCGAAGTACGAGAGTCTATGACCGTTGTTTCCAGACGTAATATAGATCGATCGGAGGTGTAATGTACATGGAAGAAAATGGCAAGATTTATATTGAACGACAGAAAAATTATACAAAACAAAGAGGAACCTTTGGACCGTTAGGAAGTATCAGTGCCAATGGATGCGGAGCCATCGCAATCTATAATGTATTGATTCATTTTGGTATAAAAACAGATTTCATGACAATTGTCAATCGTTTTAATAGGCAGTGGCCGATGTCGACATCCATTGGCGGAATGATGGGCTCCTATATATTTTATCTCCATTATTTGTTAAAGCAGTATCGTTTTCATGTACATCCGATCTTTTTTGTAGGGAAAAACAGAAAGGATCTTCACTTAGATGAGAAATCTGCTATGATTTTTCTTTACTTTTGGAAGAAGAAAAAGAAACTTGGCGCCCATTACCAGGCAGGTTTTGGAAATGCAGACGGAACCATTACATTGCATAATCCCAACGCGACTTATTTCGGAATTCAAGATTTGCTAAATGAAAAACGCAAGAAAGAGACCATGTGGCTTTGCATGGCTCTGATGATACGAAAATCATAAAAAATCCCGGACTCATCAGAATCCGGGATTTTTCACATATTTATTTGATTTCAGTAAATTCACCGTTTGGAGTTGCCATAAGAGAGTAGTTCTCATGATATACGACAAAGCCCGGTGCAGCACCAGGAACTTTTTTGAGAAGTTTTCTCTGCAGATAATCGATCTCAACTTTCGGGTTACTTCTTCCTTTGGAATAGAAAGCAGCCAAAGAACCTGCTTCTTCATATACACGGTCCGGAAGCTCTTTACCTTCCGTCTTTACGATGACATGAGAGCCAGGGATTCCCTTTGCATGGAACCACCAGTCATTTCCATTTGCAACTTTGAAAGTAAGTTCTTCGTTCTGATAATTATTTTTACCCACATACATATGGAAACCGTCAGATGAGACATAGTGATACGGTTTGCTTGTGATCTTTGGCTTTTTGCCGCCATTGTAGTGGCGCTTGATGTAACCAAACTCCATCAATTCTTCCTTGATCTGAACAAGATCTTCTTCCAGTCGTGCGATGTCCATGGAAGTGCTGATCGATTCCAGATGAGCTACTTCAGCCTGTGTCTGAGCAAGCTGTTCCGTTACCGCCTCATAGGTACGCTTTTGCTTATTATACTTTTCAAAGTATTTTTTCGCATTTTCCTGAGCAGTCAAAGTCGGATCCATTGGGATCGTAATGTCCTCATTAGTATAATAATTGAGACATTTCAGCTCTTTTTCTCCACCGGAAAGACCATATCCGTAAGTATTAAGAAGTTCTCCGTAAATACGGAACTTCTCACGCTTTTCTGTATCCTTTAACTGTTTCTGCTGCAGATCGAGTTTTCGTACACTGCGCTCTAGAGCATTGGAAATGATCTTGCGAAGATCCGTAGATTTCTGATTAATACGAGAAACCGTACTTTTTTCTGCGTAATAACGCTCTAAAAGTTCACTGATGGAAGTATGTTCTACTTTGGAATAATCTCCACCATTCATCATGGTAAGCGGAACAGAAGCAAACTCAACCGGTTTTTCACCTTTGTAAATAATATTCGGTGTAAAATTACCGTTTCGAATATCATCCATGACCCAGTTAAGTGCGTGGTAAAGATGGGTCAATTCAGCATCAGAAAATTCTGTTGCAGAAATATCTCCATCCAGAGAAGCCATATGGCAGATCTCGGCTGCAATGACCGGGCTGAGGCCTGTCAGATCCATGTAAAGAGCCTTGGAAAGCGGATGAGGAGTTGCTTTGATCAGTGTTTTAAACTCATCTTCCGTAATAGTCATAGGATTTTTCTTTTCACCGGAGTGCGGGATAAACCAAGTACGTCCCGGAAGCACTTCTCGGATGGAACTTACATGAGCCGGAACATGTTTGATACTGTCTAAGATCATATCGTGTTCATCACAGAAAATAATATTACTGTGCTTACCCATCAATTCAATGATCAGATATTTTCTTCTAAGATCACCCATTTCGTCCAAATGCTCAACTTCGATACGGATAATACGCTCCATATCCGGCTGAGTTACAGAGATAATTCGTCCGTTTGCAATATGCTTTCGTAGAAGCATACAAAAGTTCGGGGCAGTCAGAGGACTCGGTTTATTGGTTTCTGTAAAATATACAAGAGGAAGACTTGCATTTGCTGAGATCAGCAGACGCAGATTTTCCTTGTTACCTTTTATTGTTAATAGAAGTTCATCTTTTTCCGGCTGTGCAATCTTTGAAATACGGCCGGAAACGATCTTCTGGTTTAAATCATGTACCAGGTTGGCGATCACAATTCCGTCAAAAGCCATGTTACAATCATCCTTTCTAAAAATAAATTCTCTTCATTTTATCATAAGATACAAGCAAATTCAATGAATTCTGTTGACTTGATTTTCTCTTTGCCTTATAATTATTCTAACTATGTGAAAGCGAGGCATGTTTATTATGATCAAAAGCATGACCGGTTTTGGCCGTTTTGAATCCGTAACGGATACATGTAAGATTTCTGTGGAAATCAAAGCAGTAAATCATCGATATTTAGACCTTGGTATCAAGATGCCGAAGAAGTTCAACTTCTTTGAGTCTGCTATGAGAGGTCTTTTAAAAGATTATATTCAGAGAGGTAAAGTCGATGTATTCGTATCTTACGAAGACTATACCGAAGAGAAAGTATCTTTAAAGTACAACAGTTCCCTGGCAGCCGAGTATATGGCAAACTTTGCGAAGATGGCTGAGCAGTTCAGTATTGAAAATGACGTAAAAGTTTCCATGCTTGCCCGTTGTCCGGAAGTTCTTTCTATGGAACAGGTTCCGGAAGATGAGGAACAGATGTGGGCATTATTGTCTGATGCATTAAAGCATGCGGCAGAAAGCTTTGTTGAGACCAGAGTTCGTGAGGGTGAAAACTTAAAGAATGATCTGATCAGTAAACTCGATAATATGCTTTCTTTAGTAGATTTTATCGAGACACGTTCTCCGAAAGTACTGGATGAGTACCGTAAGAAACTGGAAGATAAAGTGAAGGACATGCTTCAGAGTACAACGATCGACGAATCCAGGATCTTAACTGAGGTTACGATCTTCGCAGATAAGATCTGTGTGGATGAGGAGACAGTACGTTTAAGAAGCCACATTGAAGGTATGAAGAAAGAATTACTGAAGGGCGGCAGCGTTGGACGTAAATTAGATTTCATTGCTCAGGAGATGAACCGTGAGTCTAATACGATTCTTTCTAAATCAAATGATATGGAGATCTCTGATCAGGCGATCATTCTGAAAACAGAGATTGAAAAAGTACGCGAGCAGATTCAAAATATTGAATAATCGGAGTGATAAAGCTATGAAACAGCAAGGTATTCTGGCTGTGGTATCCGGTTTCTCCGGAGCCGGCAAAGGTACACTGATGAAAGCGTTGTTAGAAAAGTACGATAACTATGCACTTTCTATCTCCGCTACGACAAGAAAACCGCGTGAGGGTGAAGTTCACGGAAGAGAGTATTTCTTCCTTTCCGTGGAGGAGTTCGAGGCACTGATCGAGAAAGACCAGCTGATCGAGCATGCGCGTTATGTGAGCAATTATTACGGAACACCACGTTCTTATGTAGAAGAAAAAATGGCAGAGGGCAAAGATGTGATCCTGGAGATTGAGATCCAGGGGGCATTAAAGGTAAAGGAGAAATTCCCTGAGACTCTGCTGATCTTCGTAGTTCCGCCGTCTGCACAGGAGTTGAAGAAACGTCTGATCGGCAGAGGAACAGAAACCATGGAAGTGATCGAGCAGCGATTAAAACGTGCAACAGAGGAAGCTGAAGCGATGGATTCCTACGATTACATCCTGGTAAATGATGATCTGAACAAAGCTGTGGTAGATCTTCACAACTTGATCCAGGCTCAGCATATGCAGGCAGGAAACAATGAGGAACTTATCAAAACCATGAAAGAAGAGTTAAAAGCCATTGTTGGCTAAACAGATAAACTTTGAAGACTCGAAAGGAGCATATATTATGTTACATCCATCTTATTCTGATTTAATTGAAGCAGTAAACAAGAACGTAGAGCCGGGTGAGCAGCCGGTTGTACAGAGCCGTTATTCTATCGTTATCGCAGCAGCCAAGAGAGCAAGACAGATTGTTGACGGTTCTGAGCCGTTAGTAAAGGGTGCTGCTGGTAAGAAGGCTCTCTCTACAGCAGTTCAGGAGCTTTTTGAACAGAAGGTTTCCATTATGGCTGAAGAAACAGTTGAGGAGCCGAAGACTGAGGAAGAAGCAGAGGCAACAGAAACTGTAGAAGAAACCGTAGAAGAATAATGAAATGCAACAGAGGGGCCTGGAGCTTCAATAGCTTTTGTGCTCCTCTGTTTTCCTTATGTTAAGTTTCAAATATGAAAGGACGACTTGAATGAAATTACTTTTCATTTCTCTGGGTTGCGATAAAAACCTGGTAGATACAGAAAAAATGCTCGGTCTTCTCGGGCATGAAGGTTATTCATTTGTTGACGATGAAACCATTGCAGACATCATTGTAGTAAATACTTGCTGCTTTATTGGTGACGCAAAAGAAGAAAGCATCAATACGATTCTTTCCATGTCCCGTATGAAGGAAGAAGGACAGTGTAAAGCACTGATTGTAACAGGATGTCTTGCACAGAGATATAAAGAGGAGATCACGACTGAGATCCCTGAAGTAGATGCAGTACTTGGAACTACTTCTTATGAAGAAATTGCTAATGCAGTCAAGACTGCTCTTGGCGGAGAAAAAATGCATGTATTTGAAAGCATTGATGCACCGGTAAGCCCGGCAACTGACCGTCTCGTAACAACAGGTGGCCATTATGCGTTTTTAAAGATCGCAGAAGGCTGTGACAAACGCTGCACATATTGTATCATCCCGTATCTGCGTGGTAAGTTCAGAAGTGTTCCGATGGAGCAGTTGATCCATGAGGCAGAGGAACTTGCTGATAAGGGTGTAAAAGAGCTGATCCTTGTTGCTCAGGAAACAACACTTTACGGTAAAGATCTGTATGGTGAAAAGAAACTTCCGGAGTTGTTAAAACGCCTGGCAGCAATCGACGGTATTCAGTGGATCCGTCTGCAGTATTGTTATCCGGAGGAGATTACAGATGAACTGATCGAAACTATCAAAAATGAAGAGAAGATCTGTAATTACCTTGATATTCCGATCCAGCACGCAAGTGACGCGATCTTAAAACGAATGGGCAGAAGAACAAACAATGCTCAGCTTCGTGAACTGATCGCGAAATTAAGAAGAGAGATCCCGGATATTGCACTTCGAACAACTCTTATTTCCGGCTTCCCTGGAGAGACAGAGGAGGATCATGAGATCCTGATGGAGTTTGTTGACGAGATGGAGTTTGAGCGTCTTGGCGTATTTGCATATTCTGCAGAAGAAGATACTCCGGCTTACAACTTCCCGAACCATGTTCCGGATGAGGTGAAAGAGGATCGCCGTGCTGAGATCATGGAGCTCCAGCAGGATATCGCATTCGAAAAATCTGAAAACATGAAAGGCCGTGTTCTTGAAGTCATGATCGAAGGAAAAGTGGCAGATGAGAACGCATACGTAGGCCGTACTTATATGGATAGTCCGAATGTCGACGGTCTGATCTTTGTAAATACAGGATATTCTCTGATGTCCGGTGATTTTGCACGCGTTCGTGTGACAGGCGCATTAGAGTATGATCTGATCGGGGAGGTAGAAGATGAATTTACCGAATAAACTCACGGTCCTTCGTGTGATCATGATCCCATTCTTTGTAATTGCATTAATGTTAGAGGGCGGAAATAATCAGATGTACCGCTACATTGCGGCAGCAATTTTCGTTATTGCAAGTTTTACAGACTTTTTAGATGGTAACATTGCCAGAAAATATGGTCTTGTAACAAACTTCGGAAAGTTCATGGATCCGCTTGCAGATAAGCTGTTGGTATGTTCTGCATTGATCTGTCTCATTGAACTCGGTCAGCTTCCGGCCTGGATGGTACTTATCATCATCAGCCGTGAATTCATTATCAGTGGCTTCCGTCTTGTGGCTTCTGATAATGGTGTGGTTATTGCAGCCAGCTATTGGGGAAAATGGAAAACTGTATTCCAGATGGTTTCCGTAATTCTCTTAATTATTAATATCGAAGCACTTTCCATGCTCACAAACATTGCACTTTGGATCGCACTTGCGCTTACTGTGATCTCCTTAGTGGATTATGTTGTGAAAAATATTGGTATTCTTACAGAGGGTGACATCTAATGATCAAAACAGAAAATGGCTTTGCCAAATTATATAAGATTTACGGAAGAAGCGAAGCAGAAGTAAAAGAAAAACTTGGTGATATTCCGGCTATGGATGGAGATATTCAGGTTATTACAAAGGCACTCGGAAACGAAGTTCATGTTCTTGCAGTAATGGAAGAACAGGATGAAGAGAAAGCAAAGAACGCATTAAAGCCGGTAGGAAAAGAAATCAAAAAGGCACTGGGTGCCATGATCTATTCTACAAAGGAACAGGAAACCATGGAGGATGCAGTCGTTCGTCTCTTAAAGAAACATGAATTGACTGTTACAACAGCGGAATCCTGTACCGGCGGTATGATCGCTTCTATGATCGTAAATGTTCCGGGAGCTTCCGATGTATTCAATGAGGGATTCATTACTTATTCCAATAAGGCAAAGAGAAAGCTTTTGGATGTTAGTAAAAATACATTGAAAAAGTATGGCGCTGTAAGCGAACAGACTGTAAGAGAGATGGCTCTGGGTGGTGTGTTCGCAGCCGACAGTGATGCTTGTATCGCAGTTTCCGGTATTGCAGGTCCGGACGGTGGTACAGAGGAAAAACCGGTTGGTCTCGTATATATTGGATGCTGCATCAAAGATGATGTGACTGTAAAGGAATGTCATTTTGAAGGAAACAGAATCGAGATCCGTGAGCAGTCAGCGTATGCGGCTCTTGATCTTCTGAGAACTGCAATTATTAGAAATTACCGTTAGGCGGTGTGATATGCGTTGGTATGAGAGATTGTATTTAGGAGAAAAAGCGAAAAAACATCGTTTTTCCATTCTTCAGGCAGTAAGAAAAGAGAAAACATCCGGATATTATATCTTGACTCCGGCATCTAATCCTAAAAATCTGCTTGATATCTATTCGGCTCATACATTGAACCAGCCATATTATAAAAAGCAGGATCTCCTAATTGTCGGAGTAGCTTCGGATTATGACGATGCTGCAATGTTAGCCGGACGGATTATCGAAGATGTATACAAAAAGACAGGTGGATATGATGTGTCTGGTTTCCTGAATCAGTAAATCAGGGAATATCAAAGTTAAAGGAGTGAAACGATGCTCCAAATATTGTTGATGATATTAAAAATTCTGGGAATCCTGTTACTGGTTGTTCTGGGAATTATATTGACAGTCTTGTTACTGGTATTATTTGTACCGCTGCGGTATCAGGTCGATGTTACATTTGATGGAAAACCACAGGCGCAGGTTCTGGTATCGTGGCTGTTACGTCTTATCACAGTGCGAGTCAGCTATGACGGCAGTGTTAAGGCATTGGTAAAGCTTTTGTGGTTCAAATTATTCAACAAAACAGTCTGGCCGGAAGAGGGATCACAAATTTCGGATGAATCAGAAGAAATCGAAGAGATCACGATTCCGGTTGAACGAGCAGAAAATGTTCGTGAGGCGAAGATTGAGCATAAACCTCAGTTGTCCCAAAATCAAACTGTTAAAATTGAAAGCGATGAAAAAATAGATCGATCGGAAAAGACTGTAAAGGGTGATAACGCGAGCGACAAGATAGAAACAGAATCCAAAAAAGAAACGGACGGTGTGATTCAGAAATCCAAAGTCGATCTGGTGGTCGATAAGATCGTAAATTTCGCTCAAACGACCATGAAGAAGATTTCTGAAACTTACGCTAAGATATGTGGTAAGGTTGAAGCAGGACAGGAAAAAATAGACTTGATCCGTACATTTTTGTCTGATCAGGAAAATCAAAAAACAATCCTTCTTCTTTGGAAGCAAGTAAAGTCATTAATTTGTCATATTCTTCCAAGAAAGATTCGTGGTCGCGTGCGATTCGGTTTTGATGATCCTGCGACTACAGGACAGATCCTGACCTATGTCAGTCCATTTTATGGACTATATGCAAAAACACTGAAGCTTGAACCGGTCTTTGATGAAAAGATTGCAGATGGTGAGCTTCATATAAAGGGTCATATTCGTGTAGCGGTGCTGCTTTGGATCGTGATCCGAGTATTTTTAAATAAGAACTTCCGCAAGCTGTTAAAAAAATTAATGGCGATGGGCAAGAAGTAAGGAGGAAACGGTATTATGGCAGAAAATCAGTTCCCGTCAACAGTTGACGCATTATTTAAGGGAATGGATAATTTTATTACAACAAAAACAGTGGTGGGTGAACCGGTAAAAATCGATGCTAATACTACGATCATTCCGTTAGTAGATGTTTCCTGCGGTATGGCAGCCGGCTCCTTTGCACAGAGCACAAAGACAAACGGCGGCGGAGGCCTCAGTGCAAAGATGAGTCCAAGTGCGATCCTTGTGATCCAGAACGGTATGACAAAACTTGTGAACATCAAGCATCAGGATGCTATGACAAAGATCATTGATATGGTTCCGGACTTCATGAATCGTTTCATGGGGAAAGACGTATCTGCAGATGCAGTAGCAAAAGCAGAAGAGATGGCAGAAGATATGAATGCTGCTGAGACAGTGATCGTAACGGAAGAAGTAAAATAAAACTTTCTTTTTACAAATGGAAATGAAATAGAAAAGACCGCATAAGATGTATCGTAGATGATCCGAATTGGGAGAATGGTATGAAACGCTTATGCGGTCTTTTGTTGTTTTGTATAGGCTTTGGTATGACATGGGTATTGATCTTGCCAGACTCCTTTTACCTGCTGGTTATGGCAATATTCTTCATGATCATAGGATATATATTGTTCTGCTGCAAATAATTAATAAGAATGAAGATAAAAAAAGGGCACCTGTCTATCGTTATGATAGCAGATGCCTTCATTTTTTCGTTATTCTTGTACTGGAGGTATTAAGCTCTCTCTACGAGACCGGATCTTAAGCAAGAAGTACATACATACATCTTCTGAGCTCCGCCATTAACTTTAACCTTTACAGACTTAACGTTAGCTTTCCAGATTTTGTTGGATCTTCTATGGGAATGGCTTACTCCATTACCAAAGTGAGCAGCTTTTTCACAAATAGCGCATTTAGCCATGATTGCACCTCCTTAACACTTCTTTGGACTTCATAAAAATCCACAACACATGTATGATAGCAGAAGTTGTAGGATTTTGCAAGAGAAAAATGAAAAAAACTAATATTTTTTTAAAAAAACTTTGAATATCAATAGACATGGACTCAAGGATATGATATATTATACTATGGAAAGTCGTTTTCGAACTCTATTTCTGCGTAAAAACGGGCCAAATGATCGTTGGAATGCAGGAATCATGGGGTACGACGTTTGAATATAACGGAAACGGAGGCAGGAAAATGAAGGGATGTATCAATAATAAGATGGGCCAGATTCAGATCGACACAGATGTGATCGCGCTCTATGCAGGAACAACTGCTGTGGAGTGTTTCGGTATTGTGGGTATGGCCGCTGTCAGCATGAAAGATGGTCTTGTAAAGCTCTTAAAACGCGAGAGCCTGACTCATGGCATTAACGTAACAATTAATGACAATGCGATCAGCATTGACTTCCATGTAATCGTATCCTATGGCGTCAGCATCTCAACGGTTGCAGACAATCTGATCGAGAACGTGAAGTATAAAGTAGAGGAATTCACCGGAATGACGGTTGAGAAGATCAATATTTTTGTTGAAGGCGTAAGAGTGATAGATTAAGGAGGAAGTAATCCGTGGGAATGAAAACCGCAGACGCCCAGTTACTGAGAGTTGCATTACTTTCAGGTGCTAAGGAGCTTGAGGCGAAAAAAGAATGGATTAATGAACTGAATGTTTTCCCGGTACCTGATGGAGACACTGGTACTAATATGACAATGACAATTATGGCAGCTGCAAGAGAAGTAGCTGCACTTGAGAATCCGACAATGGAGACAATTGCAAAAGCACTTTCTTCCGGTTCTCTCCGTGGTGCACGTGGTAACTCCGGCGTTATTTTATCCCAGTTATTCCGTGGATTTACAAAAGAAATCAAAGAAGCAAGCGAGATTAATGTTACTATTCTTGCTAATGCGTTAACAAGAGCGACAGAGACCGCTTATAAAGCTGTTATGAAACCGAAGGAAGGTACAATCCTTACGGTTGCAAGAGGCATGGCAGATAAAGCTGTGGAACTTGCTACAGAGACTGATGATATCGTAGAGTTCCTTGAAAAAGTGATCGAGCATGGCGACTATGTATTAAGCCAGACTCCGGAGATGCTTCCGGTATTAAAGCAGGCAGGCGTTGTTGACTCCGGTGGACAGGGCTTAATGCAGGTTATGAAAGGTGCATTAGACGGCGTTCTCGGCAAAGGTATTCCGTTCGATGCAGTAGTTGCTCAGACAGCTCAGAAGGCTGCTCCGGTCGGTGCGGCACGTGACGACATCGATACAGCAGATATTAAGTTTGGATACTGTACAGAGTTCATCATCAATGTTGAGCATGCATATGATGAAGATGAGGAATTAAAGTTTAAGGCATTCCTCGAGTCCATCGGTGATTCCATCGTAGTTGTATCTGATGACGACGTTGTAAAAGTTCATGTTCATACAAATAACCCGGGTCTTGCAATTGAGAGAGCTTTAACATATGGTTCTCTTTCCAGAATGAAGATCGACAACATGCGTGAAGAGCATAATGAGCGTATGGAGATGAATGCAGCTGCAGCTCCGGCACCGGCTCCGAAGAAGGAAGAGCCGAGAAAAGAATATGGCTTCATTGCTGTTTCTGTTGGTGATGGCTTAAGCGAGATCTTCAAAGGTATCGGTGCAGATTATATGATCGAAGGCGGTCAGACTATGAACCCGAGTACTGAGGACATGATTAATGCGATCGATAAAGTAAATGCAGATGTGATCTACATCTTCCCGAACAACAAAAATATTATCCTTGCTGCAGAGCAGGCAAAATATTTAGTGGAAGATAAGAAGATTATTGTAGTTCCGTCCAAGACTATTCCGCAGGGTATCGCAGCTCTGATCAGCTTCTCTCCGGAAGCAGGTCCGGAAGAGAACCTTGAGAATATGGTTGAAGAGATGGGCAGAGTGCATACAGGTCAGATCACATATGCTGTTCGTAACACAAATATTGACGGCATGGAGATCAGAGAAGGCGATATCATGGGTATCGGTGACTCCGGTATGCTTGCTGTTGAGCAGGATATCGCAACTGCAGTTCTCAAAACTCTTGAGCGTATGGTTGATGAGGATTCTGAACTGATCAGCGTATACTTTGGTGCAGACGTGGAAGAAGCAGACGCTGAAGCTCTGTTAGAGCAGATCGAGGAAGCTTATCCGGACTGCGAAGTTGAACTGAATAATGGCGGACAGCCGGTATATTACTACCTCCTGTCTGTAGAATAATTAGAAAAGCTGCCGAGGGCGGCCCGCGCGGGCACGTTTTTGGCAGCTTTTGTCATAGAATATTAGGAGAACTGGTGATGAATAACAAGCAGTCAATTGAAACGTTAAAAGGAATTGGAGAAAAGACCGCGAAGTTATTTGAAAAAATAGGTGTAAAAACGGTAGATGATCTGCTGCATTATTATCCGAAGGGATATGATGCATATACAGAGCCTTGTGCGATCGGAGAACTGAAAGAGGAAGAGATAGGCGCTGTTGACGGTTACTTGAAGACTGGTGCAACAAGCCGTCATTTTGGCGGTCTGTCGATTACATCAGCTGCGATCAGTGATATGACAGGAAAGTTAAAACTGGTCTGGTATCATATGCCGTATTTGAAAAACACATTAAAAGCCGACAGTCACTATATTTTTCGTGGAAAAGTCGTAAAGAAAAAGACCGGACTCACCATGGAGCAGCCACAGATGTACAAGCCGGAGGCTTATGAAGAACTGTTGTCTAAAATGCAGCCGGTTTACGGACAGACAAAAGGACTTGGAAACAAATCAATCGTATCAGCGATGGAACAGGCGTTGAATGTACGTGTAATGGAACGGGATTATCTTCCTGCATCGTTGCGCAAGAAGCATGAACTGGCAGAATATAATTTTGCAATCGAGCATATCCATTTTCCGCAGGACGAAACAGATCTGTTGTTTGCCAGAAAACGTCTGGTTTACGATGAATTCTTTCTGTTTCTGCTGGGAGTTCGCAGGTTGAAAGAAAAGAGGCAGGATTTACAGTCGGCTTTTTGTATGAGGGAAGGTACGCTATGTAAAAAGCTTGAAGAAGAATTGCCATACAATCTGACAGGTGCGCAAAAACGTGCGTTAGAAGAGGTATATTCAGATTTGGAAAGTGGTGCGGTTATGAACCGTTTGATCCAAGGAGATGTGGGATCAGGAAAAACGATCATTGCCGTATTAGCGCTTCTTAGGGCGGCAGAGAATGGCTGTCAAGGAGCTTTAATGGTTCCGACAGAAGTTCTTGCAAGACAGCATTTTGAGTCTGTCACAGAGCTGTTTGAGAGGCATGGTATCAACAAGAATGTGATTCTTGTTACCGGATCCATGACAGCTAAAGAAAAGAGGATTGCTTACGAAAAGATTGCCAGCCATGATGCGGATATTGTGATCGGTACTCATGCTTTGATCCAGGAAAAGGTTGTGTATGATAAGCTTGCATTGGTCATTACCGATGAGCAGCATCGATTCGGAGTTTCACAGAGAGAAATGCTTGGAAGTAAAGGAAATCAGCCACATGTTCTCGTTATGAGTGCGACACCAATCCCTCGAACATTGGCGATCATCATCTACGGAGATTTGGATATTTCTGTTATTGATGAATTGCCTGCAAACCGTCTGCCGATCAAGAACTGTGTAGTCGATACCGGATATAGAAAGAATGCCTATAACTTTATCAAAAAAGAAGTTGCGAACGGACGTCAGGCATATGTAATCTGTCCTATGGTAGAAGAAAGTGAAATGATCGATGCGGAGAATGTTTTGGATTATACAAAAATCTTACGCGAAAATCTTCCGGAAATCCGTGTGGAATATCTGCATGGAAAGATGAAGCCAAAGGAAAAGAATGCGATCATGGAAGCCTTTGCATCCGGAGAAATCCAAGTGCTTGTTTCTACGACGGTTGTTGAAGTCGGTGTGAATGTTCCAAATGCAACGGTTATGATGATCGAGAATGCGGAACGTTTCGGACTTGCTCAGCTGCATCAGCTTCGCGGCCGTGTGGGACGAGGTAAAGAGCAGTCCTATTGCATTATGGTAAATGCATCCGGAGATAAAGGGAAAAATGCTCGCTTGGAAGTTCTTAATAAATCCAACGATGGTTTTTTTATTGCATCGGAAGATCTGCGCCTTCGTGGTCCGGGCGATATCTTTGGTCTTCGTCAGAGTGGCGATCTGGAATTTAAGATCGCGGACATATATACAGATGCTGTGACATTAAAACAAGTTTCTGAGGATGTCGATGCATTATTATCTGAGGATGAGAATCTGGAACGCGAAGAACATGCAGAATTGAAACGAAGATTAGAAAACTATTTGGAACTGAGCTATAATAAGCTGAATTTATAGCTTGAGGCTTTTCACGAATTAGAGTATAATGGCGTCAGGTATTATGGGTGCACATTAAAGCGCAGCAAATCATAAATGAAAAGGGGAAAATACTATGTTAGCAGAAAACAAAAAATACGTAGATTATATTGTTGAACAGGCACAGAACCTGATCAACATTGACAGCCCGTCCGGTTACTGCAAAAACGTTGGTGACTACCTGTTAGCTGAGTTCGAGAAACTTGGTTATAAAGCATGGAGAACCATCAAAGGCGGTATTATCGCAGAACTTGGCGGCGAGGATGCAGATGATGCAGTATTATTAGCAGGTCACTGCGATACACTTGGTGCGATTGTTCACGAGATCAAAGGCAACGGTCATCTGAAAATGACAAACGTTGGCGGTATGAACCCGAACAATGCTGAGACAGAAAATGTTCGTGTCGTTACAAAATTTGACGGTATTTACGAAGGCACATGCCAGCTTGTAAACCCGTCTATTCATGTAAATGAAAACTATGCTTCTACAAGCCGTTCCTGGGATACAATTGAGATCGTTCTTGATGAAAACGTAAAGTCCAAAGCTGATGTAGAGAAACTTGGCATTATGGTTGGCGATTATGTTTGCTTCGAGCCGCGTTTCCGCGTGACAGACAAAGGTTACATCAAGAGCCGTTTCCTGGATGATAAACTTTCTTCCGCGATCCTGATCGGTTATGCAAAATATCTGAAAGATGAAGCGATCACACTGAAGAGAAAAATGTACCTCTACTTCACAATGTATGAAGAGGTTGGTCACGGATGTTCTGCTTCCATTCCGGCAGGCGTGACAGAGGCTTGGTCCGTAGATATGGGTTGTGTAGGTACTGGTTTACAGTGCACTGAGCATCAGGTATCCATCTGTGCGAAAGACTCCGGCGGCCCGTACAACTACGAAGTTGTAAAACGCCAGATCGAGCTTGCAAAAGAGCATGGAATTGATTTTGCAGTTGATATTTATCCGAAGTATGGTTCTGACGTTGAGGCAACTCTCCGTGCAGGTCATGATATTCGTCATGGTCTGATCGGTCCGGGCGTATTTGCGTCCCACGGCTACGAGAGAAGCCATGTAGATGGAGTTGAGGCTACATTCCGTCTGATCAAGGCTTATTTTGGATAATAGCGATATTAGATTTTATAGAACCGTCAGTTGCGTAAAATGCAGCTGACGGTTTTGTAGAAGAGAGGATGTAAAAGCATGAAATCACTGGTTATTGCCGAGAAGCCGTCTGTTGCGCGTGACATAGCACGTGTATTAAAATGCACAAAAAATGGCAACGGCTGTATCGAAGGAGATAACTATATCGTAACCTGGGGACTTGGTCATTTGGTAACTCTGGCAGATCCGGAAGATTACGATAAGAAATATAAAGAGTGGAAGATGGAGCATCTTCCGATGATGCCTGAATTATTTAAGTTAGAAGTGATCAAACAGACTGGAAAGCAGTACAATGCGGTAAAAACATTGATCCACAGAAATGATGTGGGAGAGATCATTATCGCAACGGATGCAGGTCGTGAAGGTGAGCTGGTTGCCAGACTGATCCTAAAAAAAGCCGGATCGAAGAAACCGTTAAAACGTCTCTGGATCTCTTCTGTCACTGATAAGGCAATCAAAGAGGGATTTGCGAATCTGAAAGATGGAAAAGAGTATGAACCGCTTTATGATGCTGCAATGTGTCGTGCTGAGGCAGACTGGCTTGTCGGCATTAATGCAACCAGAGCGTTGACATGCAAATATAATGCACAGCTTTCCTGCGGTCGAGTACAGACTCCGACTCTTGCCATGATTGCAAAGCGTGAAGAAGAGATCAAGAATTTTATTCCAAAGCCTTATTATGGATTAAAGGCAAAGTATGGAGCACTTACCTTAACATGGAAAGATAAAAAGAGTGGAAGTCAGTCTTCTTTCCAAAAGGAACGTATCGAAGAGATTCATAAAACTGTTGAAAGAAAAGAAGCCGTTGTCATCCAGGTAAAAAAGACACCGAAGAAAACCATGGCTCCATTATTGTATGATCTGACTGAATTACAGAGAGAAGCCAGCAAACGTTTTGATTACTCTGCGAAAGAGACACTGAACATCATGCAGCGTCTTTATGAAAATCACAAGGTTCTCACATATCCGCGTACGGATTCCAGATATTTAAGTTCAGATATTGTTCCGACATTAAAAGAGCGTTTGAAAGCATGCTCTGTAGGCCCATATCGTACACTGGCAGGAAAACTGATCAATCAGCCAATTCCTGCAAAACCATTTTATGTAGATAACAGTAAAGTATCAGACCATCATGCGATCATTCCAACAGAGCAGTTTGTAGATCTTTCTCATATGACGATTGACGAGCGAAGGATCTACGATCTTGTTGTCAGAAGATTCCTGGCAGTCATGTATCCGCCGTACGAGTACGAGCAGACATCCATTGTGGCAGAGATTGAATCTGAGCAGTTTGTTGCGCACGGAAACATCGTAAAACAGGAAGGATGGAAAGCTGTTTACGAAAATGGAAGCGATACTTTAGATGAATCAGACGAAAATGAAGATAAGAGCCAGAATCTGCCGGATCTAAAGGAAGGAGATCATATATCCGGTCTTACCATTCAGATGACGGAAGGTAAGACAAAACCGCCGGCTCATTTTAATGAAGCTACACTGCTTTCGGCTATGGAAAATCCGGTTGCATATATGGAGTCCAAGGACAAAGCGATGGTAAAAACACTTGGAGAAACAGGTGGTCTTGGAACCGTTGCAACACGAGCGGATATCATAGAAAAATTATTTTCTAGTTTCTTACTTGAAAAGAAAGGAAAAGATATTCTTCTGACATCAAAAGCAAAACAGCTTCTGGAATTGGTACCGGATGATTTGAAAAAGCCGGAGCTGACTGCGGATTGGGAAATGAAGCTTTCTAAGATTGCCAAAGGTGGCTTAAAACGTGATGCATTTATGAAGGACATTCGCGTTTATTCTGTAGAGTTAATAGCAGAGATTAAAGGTGGTGAAGGAAAGTTCCGTCACGACAACTTGACTAATAAAAAGTGTCCGGATTGCGGAAAACTCATGCTTCTGGTAAAGGGAAAGAATAGTGAGATGCTGGTATGCCAGGATCGTGAATGTGGTCATCGCGAGACAATTTCAAGAACATCCAATGCCAGATGTCCGGTTTGTCACAAGAAACTGGAGCTTCGCGGAAAAGGTGACGGTCAGATCTTTGTGTGTCAGTGTGGACATAAAGAGAAGCTTTCCAGCTTCCAGGAACGCCGTAAGAAAGAGGGAAAAGGTGTATCGAAACGTGATGTGGCCAAATACATGAATCAGCAGAGAAAAGAGGCAGAGGAGCCTGTAAATAATGCATTTGCACAGGCATTGGCCGGATTTAAGTTTGATAAGTAAAAAGAATATTTAAAGATATAAGAAAGCCGGGTATGAATGTGAGTTAACAATCATATCCGGCTTATTTTGTACGTATGAAATGAAGTGTGATTTATACTCCACCGAGTTTTAATACGATACCGATCACTGCGGAAGCGGCAATGAATGCAGCTGCATGAAGACCTTTTGTCTTTTTACATTTAGCAGTGAAATAGTAAAGGGCAAGCATCAGAATGATATTCGGGATATTGATCAGATCCATGATGCTTCCTGTAACTGCGTATTTTGCCTGGTTTAAAACAACTAAAACTGCAACACTGAGACCTGCGGAGGCGATCAGAGCAGAGGAAGCCGGTCTTAAACCGTAGAATGCAGCCTGTACATATTTGTTATTCTTAAACGCATTGTAGAAACCTGCGATGATAAGGATAACGATGATGGACGGTGTGATCAGACCGAGTGTTGCGATCACAGAACCCGGAATACCTGCAGATGTAAAACCAACATATGTAGCCATGTTGATACCGATCGGACCCGGTGTGGACTCGGAGATCGCGATCATATCTGTTAACTGTGCATGTGTGTACCAGCCTGTTTTATCAGAGATATCGTAGAGGAACGGGATGGTTGCCATACCGCCGCCTACTGCGAAAAGGCCTGCCTTAAAGAATTCGAGGAATAACTGAATATAAATGCTCATTACGCTTTTGCCTCCTTATTCTTTAAGAAAATACCGCCAAGTGCAGCGAAGATCACAAAGATCGTCGGTGCAACATCAAATACAAAGTTTCCGATCAGAACGATCAGGAAAATAACCAGAGTCTTTTTGTCAACAACTGCTTTTTTCCAAAGTTTCATAACTGCATTAAATACAAGAACACATACACATACACGGATACCAGCGAATGCATTCTGAACCACTGCAAGATCTGCGAAGTTCTGAAGGAACATGGCAATGATCGAGATGATGATCAGAGACGGGAATACAACTCCGAGTGTTGCAATGATACCGCCTACGTTTCCGGCTGTATTCTGGCCAACGAATGTTGCTGTATTAACTGCAATGATACCCGGTGTACACTGACCGAGTGCGTAGTAGTCCATCAGTTCTTCCTCAGTTGCCCAGCCGCGCTTTTCTACTACTTCTTTCTGAAGCATCGGGAGCATCGCATAACCGCCGCCGAATGTAAGGCCGCCGATACGTGCGAAGGTAAGGAAGAGGTCAAGATACTTGTTCATAAAAACTCTCCTTTATTAACTTGAAAATCTACTGCATTTCTTTATAAATGCAGGTAAAAAACACCAAGTTCTACTATAACAGAAATGAAGAAAAAATCAATAGGCGAACAAACTTTCGATTATTTGTCCCGGATGTTGAAAAAAGCTTGAAATCTTGCCCGGCCTTGTTATATAATGGTTTGGACTATACTATATCTGGAGGTTATCCCATGGCGAAGGCACAGTATAATGCTGACAGTATCACAGTCCTGGAAGGTCTGGAAGCAGTTCGAAAAAGACCTGGTATGTACATCGGCGGTGTTGGCACAAAAGGCTTAAACCATTTAATATATGAAATTGTAGATAATGCGGTGGATGAGCATTTGGCCGGTTACTGTTCAGAGATATGGATCACACTGGAAGCGGATGGTTCTTGTACAGTAAAGGACAATGGCCGCGGCATTCCCGTGGAATTACATGCTAAAGGTGTATCTGCTGAGCGAGTAGTTCTTGCGACACTTCACGCAGGCGGTAAGTTTGACAATAATTCATATAAAACCAGTGGCGGACTTCACGGCGTAGGTTCTTCGGTTGTAAATGCACTTTCCGAAAAACTTACGATCAAGATTTCTCGTGACGGTTATATACATTATGACGAATACAAACGCGGTATTCCGGTGGTTGAGTTAAATAACGGTCTGCTTCCGACGATCGGTAAGACTAAGACAACCGGAACAGAGATCAACTTCATCCCGGATCCGACGATTTTTGAAAAGACAAGATTTAAAGAAGACTGGTTAAAAAGCCGTCTTCATGAATCTGCATATTTGAATCCCAACCTGATCCTCCACTTTGAAAATAAAAGATCAGGGGAAGAGGAAGCGATCACATTCCACGAGCCGGAAGGTATTGTGGCATATGTAAAGAGCTTAAATCATGGCAAGGATCCGGTTCATGAGCCGATCTATTTTAAAGGTGCCATGGAACATATGGAAGTGGAAGTTGCGATCCAGTTCGTAGATGCTTTTGAGGAAAATGTACTTGGTTTCTGTAACAATATTTTCACTCAGGAGGGCGGTACTCATCTGACCGGTTTTAAGGCAAGATTTACCAACCTGATCAATACATATGCAAAAGAACTGGGTATTTTAAAAGAAGGAAAAGACCAGCCGTATACAGGTGCTGACACCAGAAACGGTATGACTGCGGT